>REAP01000089.1:14562-44657 GCA_004294385.1 Oscillatoriales cyanobacterium
TCAGAGTACGATTACGCTCAGAGTACGATTACGCTCAGAGTACGATTACGCTCAGAGTACGATTACGCTCAGAGTACGATTACGCTCAGAGTACGATTATTACTTAATTATTATGTCAGAACAGCGGATTACCATTTCTTTACCTAACTTGCTGCTAATTGTAGCATCTTCCTTGGTGCTAGTGCTGCTGTGGCAATTGCGGAGCCTGCTAGTAATTCTGATGATATCAGTCGTGCTCGCCGCTTCGATCGTCCCGATCGTCAATTGGGCTGAAACCAGGCGACTTCCCCGCTGGCTGGCCGTGATTATGGTTTATTTAGCTCTGATCGGCGGATTGAGTGGAACAGTAGTATTAATTGGTCCCACAGTCATCCAACAAATAGAATTACTGCTGCGACAATTACCAGTTTACGCCGAAAGTCTGGAAACCGTGGCAACCAGCTTAGCAAGTCGCCTCACCGACGATGCACCAACCTTGGTGGGACAATTGTTGGACACTCAATCGCTGACGAATTGGCTGATTCGATCGAGCCAACAACTGGTTTTGCGATCGTACAGTTTAACTAGAGGCATTCTCGGCGGTTTTTTCAGTTTAGTTTTAGCCTTATTTATCTCAGGTTACATGGTTGCCGACAGTGACACACTAATTAAAAGTTTAGTACAGTTTTTTCCGAAACCTTGGGACGAAAAATTAGCAGCCCAAGCTACACCGATTGGTCAAAGAATGGGCAGTTACATTCGCGGGAGATTTTTAGTTTCCGGGATTTTAGGCATATTTATTACCACAGGTTTGAGCATTTTGGGAATGCCGGAATTTTCTTTAGGCTTAGGTGCGATCGCAGGTGTAACAAATCTAATCCCATTTATCGGGCCGGTATTAGGAGCAGTACCAGCATTAATTGTCGCATTAGCTAAAGGTGGGTGGGTGTTTCTCTGGGTGTTGTTATTATTTATAATCATCCAAAACTTGGAAACTTACGTCCTCGATCCTTTGTTAGTTGGTTCGTCAGTTGGGGTGCATCCTTTATATCAATTGCTATCTGTATTGGGAGGTGTTCAAGTATTGGGAATTATTGGCGCTGTAATTGTGCCACCTTGGTTTGCGGGAGTGGCTGCTTTGATTGAAAATTTGTATTTAAAACCGAAGCTGAGGAGTGAACATCGGTCAGCAATAACTCAGGCTAAAAATAATTCCGATCTCTAGAATTGCCTATCTTAAAACAGGCAGGCGGTGCCAGCCAGCGAAGCGTCGTCAGCCAGCGTAGTCGAAGGGTCGAAGGGATGCCTGTTCCACAATAGACATCTCCTAAAAAGCCAGTCTTGAACAGGCAGGATGCCTGTTCCACAATAAATATGGTCGAGGTCTAATGTGGCACGGGCGTCCCGAGGTCTAATGTGGCACGGGCGTCCCGCCTGTGTTTCCGAAACGATAAAAAGCAGGGTTAGAATTTTTAGAATACGCCCGAATTTTGCGAGTATTTTTAGCACAATCGAACCAGAAAAAAATAGTCCTCAACAGCGCAACCAAAAGTTAATTCAAACGGTTCTTCTCCTACCAACCACCTATGCTCTACCATCACTTAATAGCAAATTTTTCCGATGCCCATGCCCGTTCCGTGCCACTGACTGATGCCCCAACGATCGCCCACCTTTTCCCCAAACGACAATGCAGAAAAAGTTCCTTAATACAATCAAAGGACATTCCAGGCGGTACTTCCTCTCAGTAGGCGCGATCGCCCTCATCTACTTTTTGGCGTCCCAATTTGCCATTGCCACACTCACCCTAAGTCCAAAAGTATCCCCTATGTGGCCAGCAGCAGGAATTGCCCAAGTCGCCCTCCTGCTGTTCGGACGCCAACTGTGGCCAGGCATCGCCATCGGAGGCTTCCTGTTCAGCATGACTAACCCGTCAGCTAACATCGCCACTGCATTCATCTCAGCCAGTGGCAGAGCTTTGCAAGCCTGGACGGGAACTTACCTGCTACAAAGAATCAACTTCAGCGCCGGGCTCGATCGAGTCAAAGACGTTTTAGGAATAGTCGGCCTAGCAGCCTTTGGGTCTACCCTGATCAACTCCACCATCGGCAGCATCCTTCAGTGTCTGACAGATTTATCTAGCTGGAGCAATTTTGGCAAGATTTGGGCGACTTGGTGGGTGGGAGACACGATGGGAATTTTGCTCATCGCCCCCCTAATCCTGACTTGGCGTCAATTACCCTCCATCAAAAACAACCGCCAGCAGATCATCGAACGCGCCATTTGGCTAGTGCTACTGCTAGCCGTTGGCTGGCTAGTTTTCTGTTCCCGCACCCGCGCCGCCTACGCCCGCTATCCCCTCGAATACCTGCCCTTTCCCCTAGTAGTTTGGGCAGCATTTCGATTTGGTCAGCGCTACACAGCCCTCTCCAACTTCATCCTGTGTGGCTTCGCCATCTGGGGCATAGCCAGAGGCAGCGGCCCCTTTCTCAAACACTCCAGCAGCATCCCCCAAGCACTTTTATCCCTCCAAGCCTTCATTGCTGTCATCGCCGTCACAGGCTTAGTCTTAGCCGCCACGGTGGCCGAACGCCGCCAAGCCGAAACCTTCCTGCGGGCCAGCGAAGCCAGCCTCGCCAACGCCCAGCGCATCGCCCAGTTGGGCAACTGGGACTTAGACCGCACCACCCAACAACTGCGCTGGTCTGACGAAATTTACCGCATCCTCAGACAACCGCCTGGAAGCTTTGAACCCAGTCTAGAAGCGTTCTTAGAATATGTACACCCAGACGATCGACAATTAGTCAAGACATCCATTGAAGCTGCTTTATTTCAACAACAGCCCTACAGCATCGACTACCGACTGTTACTTCTCGACGGGTGCGATCGCACAGTCTGCGAACAAGCAGCAGTAAACTCTACCTATATCACCAGCACCGTCCAAGACATCACAGACCGAAAACGGGCCGAAGCCGCCCTCCGATCTTCCGAAGAGCGATTTTCCAAAGCTTTTCACGCATCACCAGTCGGCATCAGCATCTGTACTCTGACAGACGGATGTTTTCTAGATGCTAACGAAAGCTTTTTGCGCCAGTTAGGTTGGGAACGCCACGAATTTCTCGGCCACACTGCGGACGAATTGGGAATGTTCGTCAATTCTGAAGACGGACAACGAATAACCCAGACTTTGCAATCGCAAAATTCCATCAGCAATCAAGAAATTTTAATTCGCACTAAAACAGGCGAAGAACGCGATTGGCTACTGTCGGTGGAACTGATTCACCTCGGCAGCACTCAGTGCGTTTTAATCATGACCAGCGACATCACCGAAGCCAAACGAGGCGAAGAATTCCGCCGGGCCGCATTAGCCGCCGAAGCCGCCAACCGATCCAAAAGCGAATTTCTCGCCAACATGAGTCATGAACTCAGAACTCCCCTGAACGCAATTATTGGCTACAGCGAACTTCTACAAGAAGACGCGCAGGAACTCATTGGTGCCGAAGAGTTCGTCAGCGACCTCAAGAGAATTAGTACAGCAGGTCAACATTTGCTAGCAATTATTAAAGATATTCTCGACTTCTCTAAGATTGAAGCCGGTCGGATGAAACTAGACGTCGAAAATTTCAGCATCTTAAATTTGGTAGAGGATGTGACCGCCATGATCGCCTTGATGGCAGACAAAAATTCCAATATTTTAGACATACAATGCACTGACGATATTGGGGATATGTCTACAGACTTGACTAAACTCCGCGAGTGCTTGCTCAATCTTCTTAGCAATGCCTCTAAATTTACTTTCTCTGGGGTGATCACTTTTGCCGTTACCCGCCAAGAAGTTGAAATTACCGAAGAGTCTGCGGTGGAAGAGGGATATCGTGGAGAACCAGAAAATAATTCACCTCTGATATCAGCCAAATCTCCATCTCAAGACTGGATCGTTTTCACGGTCAAAGATACTGGCATCGGTATGACTCCGGATCAGTTAGCCAGAGTGTTCGAGCCCTTCACCCAAGCCGATTCCTCAAGCACTAAGAAGTACGGCGGAACAGGTTTGGGACTGACGATTACCAAAAAATACTGCAAAATGATGGGTGGAGATATTACAGCCGTCAGCAAGTTGAATCAAGGTTCTATTTTTATAATTCGCCTCCCAGCTAAGCTCAGCTAAACTCCCACATTCGATTTTAGATTTTAGATTTTGGATTTTAGATTGAAGAATACTTGACATACTCCCCGGCGTAAACGCGCGGGGATTCTTTACGCTTCATCGAGATGTGCCACAAGTGGTCTTACCTTCTCTCTGCGTACATTTAGAGTCGTGGCAATGCCCTATCCCGACTTGAAGTATATTTCTCGCAGCATTTAAATCCCTGTCTTGCTGAGTACCACAATTAAGGCACACTAGCGAACGAACAGAGAGGTCTATTTTACCCCACTTAAACCCGCAATCTGAGCACACTTGGCTAGTTGGTTCCCAGCGACTAATCACCCTGAATTGTCTGCCAAACTTTTCAGATTTTGCCTCACATAATACCCTAAACTCGTACCATCCTTGCTGACTAATTGCTCTGGCAAGTTTCCGATTTTTGACCAGGCCCGACACATTCAAATCTTCCAAAATAATAGTTTGATTCTCACTAACAACTTTGGTCGATAGTTTGTGCAGAAAGTCTTTACGGGTATCCGCAATTTGATTGTGCAGTTTCGCAATCTGAATGCGAGTTTTGTTTCGGCGCTTTGAGTCTTTGGGCTGCCTTGCCAACTGGCGTTGCAGTCTGCGAATTTTTCGGTCTAACTGTTTGTAGCTTGGACTTTGAGCTGATGTTCCGTCGCTCATTGCTGCAAAGGTTTTAATACCCATATCGATGCCGATGCTGTGGTTTTTAGCTTCGACTATATCGGGATTTATCTCTACAACAAAGCTGAGGAAGTAGCGGTTAGCGCAATCCTTGACAATAGTAACAGAGCTGGGAACTGACGGCAAATATCTTGACCAAATCGGCTTAACAATGCCGATTTTAGCTAAATAGACCCCATCTCCTTTGATTGAGAAGCCTCCGCGAGTCAACCGGGCAGACTGGCTACTCGTGCGTTTTTTGAACTTTGGATAACCGACCTTACGCCCTTTTCTTTTTCCCTTGCATGACTCAAAAAAATTCTTAAAGGCCGTCTCCAAATCTGCTACAGACTGCTGTAGTGGAATATTTGAGACTTCACTCAACCACGCTCTTTCCTCAATTTGTTTGGCTTGAGTAATAACCTGCTTTTGAAGGTTTGCCGATTTCGGTTTTTTTTCGGACTGTTTGCAAAGGGCTAAAGCATCATTCCAAACTACGCGCACACAACCAAACAACTGAGCTAAACTCTGTTGCTGTTGGTTGCTGGGATAGAAACGGAATTGATACCTTGCTTTCATTTTTACTGGCTACTTATTTACTCTATTATACTGCTATACTGCCAGTTGCTAACAATATCCAGAATTAAAGCCGTCCTAAAGGACGGGGCTTGTATCCCAATTTTTTCGGTCAAACTTAAGACAGTTGCTCCCATTGCGCCAGAAATTATGCATCCTTACCTCCAGCGCCAACTCGAACAGCTTAATCTAACCGATGATTCTCCTCCTCTGACTGCCGATCGCTGGCGGCTATTTTTAGAAGAGGTAAGTCGAAGCTATGATAGCAATGGCCAGTCGGCGGTGGTGAAAGAAGCTTCAGAAGACTCTCAGGATGAAGCGCTACAGTCTTTTCTAGATGATTCGACAATTTCAGAGTTCGATCGACTGCGGGCGACTGTCAACAGTTTAGGTGCGGGACTTTTTACCCTGGATACTCAGGGACTCGTACTCTGTGTCAACCCAGAAGCCGAACGCCTGTTGGGGTGGCGAGAGTCGGAACTCCTAGGCGGGGCGCTGCTATCTCGGATCGGCTCGAAACAGAGGAAAGTCAAGAAATCAAAGGTTTTGAGTTCCAAGCAACAGGAAGCTAGCAATAGTGAAAGTTTGCCGATCGCAACTTCACTATCTTTATCACAGGCGATCGCCTCTAATCTACCTTATAGTAATTCAGACGACCAGTTTCTCTGCCGCGATGGCAAAATTTTACCAGTCTCCTATTTTTTCAATCCCGCACCTCTCGGCGGAAATATTTCAGTCTTGGTGTTTTTTGATATTGGCGAACAAAAGCGATCGGCTAGAGAACAAGAGCGATCGGTCTCTATGCTACAATCAGTTCTAGAATCCACAGATGCCGGTATTATTGCTGTTGACAACAACGGTAATGTGTGTAATTACAATCAAAAGTTTATAGAAATGTGGGGTTTGTCCGAAACTCAGAATTTTAGTCGATCGACTGTCGGTACTCTGCCAAAACCTGCCAAAACAGCCTTTCCCTTTGCACTGCGGCAATTAAAATACCCCCAAGGATTTCTCAAAAACGTCATGAAAGTGTCTGCCCATCCAGATACTCAAATAGACGAATTATTAGAATTCAAAGACGGAAAAATTCTCGAATTAAATTCCCGACCTTCAAAAGTAGACTCAAAAATAGTAGGCAGAGTCTGGAGTTTTCGAGATATTACCGATCGCCAAAGAGTAGAACAAGCTTTGCAACATCGAGTAGAATTCGATCAGTTAATTACCAGTTTGTCAACCCATTTTATCAACCAATCCGTATCAGAAATAGACAAAGGAATCAATCAAGCCCTAGAAGCGATCGCCACCAAAAGCCACTTTGACCGCAGCTACATCTACTTACTATCCGAAGACAAAACTCAATTTAAACACATCTACGAGTGGTGCAACGAGGACAGACAACCCCTCAGAGACAAAATTCCACAAATCTCAGTCCAACAAATCCCTTGGATTTTTCAGAAAATCGCTCAATTTGAAAGCATCCACATTCCCGAAGTTAGCGAACTAGCGCCACCACAATTAGTAGAAATTGCCTATTTTGGCGATCGAAAAGAACCAACAGAATCACTCCCAAATCTCCCTGCTCAAATAACCAATAAAAATCTGATTACTGCCTTCGCAGCCATTGGCGAATCACTCAACAATTTAGAAGTAAAAAAACTTGATAAAAGTATTCACTCATTGAGCATTATCCCCCTAGTGTGCAGTCAAGAATTAATCGGATTTATCGGATTTGATACGCAAAAACAAACAGAAATGCGATCGCCCGAAATATCCACCCAACTAAAAATAGTCGGAGAAATGCTCGCCAATGCCCTAGAACGCCAGCGAGTAGAATCCGCCTTAAGACAAGCCGAAATCAAATACCGCAGCATCTTTGAAAACGCAGTCGAAGGCATATTCCAAATCACCCCAGACGGACGCTACCTCAGTGCCAACACCGCCCTAGCCCGCATCTACGGCTACGACTCCTGCGCTCAAATGCTAGCCAAACTCACAGATGTCAAGAGCCAATCTTACAGCAACCCCCATCGGCGCGCCGAGTTGATTGTGGCTATGACTAATGTCGGCGAAATATCCAAATTTGAATCGCAAATATACCGCCTAGATGGTAGCCCAATCTGGATTGCCGAAAATGCCCGCAGCATCTGCGATGAGAGTGGCAACGTGCTGTACTACGAAGGTACTGTGGAAGACATCACCGATCGCAAACGAGCCGAATCCACCATGCAGTTTGCCCTAGAAGCAGCAGAATCAGCAAACAGGGCAAAAAGTACATTTTTGGCCAACATGAGCCACGAACTCCGCACACCCCTCAATGCGATCATCGGCTACAGCGAAATGCTGCAAGAAGAAGCCGAAGACTCCGGGAACGAGGAATCAGTCCCGGATCTCGAAAAAATCCGCAGCGCCGGCAAACACCTACTCTCCCTGATCAACGACATCCTAGATATCTCTAAAATTGAAGCCGGGAGAATGGAACTCTACCTAGAAACCTTCGATATCCCATCTCTAATTGACAGCGCGGTTGCTACTGCACTCCCACTCATTGAAAAAAACAGTAATATCCTAGAAATTTACTGTCCCAACAATCTCGACACCATGCACGCCGACATGACCAAAGTCCGGCAGGTGCTGCTGAATTTGCTCAGTAATGCTGCTAAGTTTACAAAAAATGGCAAAATTGCGATCGGAGTTGAAAAAATTAACAATGAACAATTAAAAATCAAAAATCAAGAAGAATCTTCGCAAATTTTAATATCCAATGCCGAATTTTTAAGTTTCCGCGTCGCCGACACCGGAATTGGCATGAATCCAGAACAATTGCAGCGAGTTTTCCTACCCTTCACCCAAGCAGATGCTTCCACCACCCGCATATACGGTGGCACCGGTTTAGGACTAGCTATCAGCCAGCGCTTCTGTCAGATGATGGGCGGCACCATTGAGGCCGATAGCAAATTGGGTGTCGGCAGTGCTTTCACCGTGATTCTACCCAGCCAAATCAAAGTTCCCGAAACAGAAAACAAAGTCTTGGATAGCAAACGTCCCCTTTTGGTAAATGCTGTCGGCACTATTTTAGTCGTTGACGATGACCCGATTTCGCGAGATTTAATCGAACGCGCCCTGACTCGCCAAGGGCTGCACATAGAACTCGCCAGCAGTGGCGAACAAGCCTTGGAGCTCGCCAAGAAACTGCACCCAGAAGCGATTACCCTTGACGTGATGATGCCGGGAATGGACGGCTGGGCGGTGCTATCAGCCCTGAAAGCAGATCCAGACCTTGCCGAAATTCCCGTAATCCTGCTATCCTTTGTGGGCAACAAAAGCCTCGGCTTTGCATTGGGCGCATCGGACTACCTGACTAAGCCAGTGGACGGCAAACGGCTGGCTGCTTTGTTGAGGAAGTACCGACGTGACCAAGACGACCTTGCAAATCACAATTTGACCTGTCAAATCCTAATTGTGGAAGACGACATTACCACGCGCGGAATACTGCGACGCATACTAGAAAAACAAGGCTGGACAGTAACGGAAGCTGATAGTGGGCGCGCTGCTCTCGATCGCCTTGATGTTTCGCGACCAAACCCGATCTTACTAGATTTGATGTTGCCAGAAATGGATGGCTTTGAGTTGATTGGCGAACTTCGCAAATCCCACTCGGTCGATCCCATACCGATTGTGGTGATTACAGGTAAAGATTTGACACCAGCCGAAAGCCAGCAGTTAAACGGTTGTGTCGATCGCGTGCTAAAAAAAGGAGTAATTGCTTAGGTAGCAATTAAATAGACCAAGTAGTACACTTATAGACAAACCTCAAAGACAAAAGGTTCCAATAATAGGTGTCAAGCCAAAATCCAGCTAGCAAAACATCACGCCAAGGTAGCAAATCTCAGAAAGAACAGTCTTCATCAAATCACTACTTACTTATGCAAAAACCACGCAATGATAGTAGTAGAAGATTTAAACGCAGCAATTAATTTATCACGTTTGGCTAAAGCGTGAAAGCTTACTGAGGGATAGCCGCTCCCATGCTCCCAATGAAGTAAGAAGTAAATGTCTAGACTTGTCTAGTATTTATATAGCAGTCTACAGTTGTGATACTTTGCTGCGTGATGTCCGTTCTATAGTGAATGACAGATTCGATCGCAGGTACGGCTCAAAAGGGAAGGAGGAAACCAATGGCTAAAATCCTGTTGGTCGAAGATAACGAAATGAATAGGGATATGCTTTCCAGACGTCTAGCTCGCAAGGGACACGAGGTGTTTATTGCTGTGGACGGTGCTGAGGGAGTGTCGATGGCAATTGCCAAAATACCTGATTTGATTCTGATGGATATGAGTCTACCAGTTCTGGATGGGTGGCGAGCAACGGAGCAAATTAAGGCGGCTCCTGAAACTAAAATGATTCCGGTGATTGCGTTGACAGCTCACGCTATGGCCGGCGATCGGGAAAAGTGTTTGGCGGCCGGCTGCGACGACTACGACACCAAACCGGTGGAGTTTCCTCGACTTTTGAGTAAGATTGAAATGCTTCTAAAAGGGGCCATGACATGAAAGGTGACGAGGGCAGCGTTCTGGTTGTTGACGACAATGAGGTTAACCGTGATTTGCTGGCCCGCCGACTTCAGCGCCAAGGCCACGCGGTGACAGTAGCTGAAGATGGTCTTCAAGCTCTGGAACTGATGCGCTCTGAGCCTTTTGACTTGGTTCTTCTCGACATCATGATGCCACAAATGAACGGCTATCAGGTGCTGGAAAATCTGAAGGCTGACGAGCGGTTGCGCCACATCCCGGTGATTATGATTTCGGCGGTGGATGATATTGACAGTATCGTCCGCTGTATTGAGTTGGGGGCGGAAGATTATCTTTCTAAACCCTTTAATCCGGTGTTGTTGAAGGCTCGGATTAGTGCTTGTCTGGAAAAGAAGCGACTGCGGGATCAGGAGCAAGCTTATTTGCAGGAGTTGAATGAGGAAAAGGAAAAGTCTGAGCGATTACTGTTGAATATTTTACCGCAGGCGATCGCCGAACGTCTCAAACAGGGGGAAACTACGATCGCCGATAGTTTCTCTGATGTGACTGTGATGTTTGCGGATTTGGTTGGTTTTACGAAGCTTTCCAGTCATTTGTCACCAGCGGAGTTAGTGGAGTTGCTCAACCGAATTTTCTCGGAGTTTGACAAATTGGCCGATCGCTACGGACTTGAGAAAATTAAGACGATCGGCGATGCTTATATGGTGGTTGGTGGTTTACCCACACCGAGTGAGAATCATGCCGAGGCGATCGCATCTATGGCGATCGACATTCAAGCAGCCATTGCCAAGATCCGAACTAAAGGCGACCAACCACTCAGCATCCGCATCGGTATTAATACTGGCCCGGTGGAAGCTGGGGTAATTGGTACTAAAAAGTTTACCTATGATTTATGGGGAGATACAGTTAATATAGCTTCTCGGATGGAATCTCTCGGTGTTCCCGGTGGTATTCAAGTAACAGTTGCTACCTACGAACGGCTGCGAGACAAGTATATTTTTGAAGAGCGTGCCCTGCTTCAAGTCAAAGGAAAAGGAGATATGACAACTTATCTGCTTTTGGGCCGAAAGAGTTAATTGTTATTTGTTACTTGTTATTGGTTATTGGTTATTTGCGGTACCCTGAGCGTAGTCGAAGGGTTATTTGCGGTACCCTGAGCGTAGTCGAAGGGTTATTTGCGGTACCCTGAGCGTAGTCGAAGGGTTGCGGTACCCTGAGCGTAGTCGAAGGGTTATTTGTGAGTTGCTACCAATTACCAATTACCAATTACCAATTACCAATTACCAATTACCAATTACCAAATCGATAAATGAACGTAAATTCTACTTTTTTAATGTATGCCCAATGGGCGGGAATTCTAACAGCAGTCTTGGCTGTTGTAACAGTGCTAGCTTTTTTCTTGAAATGGGGCTTTCGCTTCCGTTTGGTAGGAGTTACTAGCTTTATGGCCGTGATTGCTGCCAGTATATTTGGTCTGGGTTTAGGACTGTTTGCTCGCACAGAAATTGCCGGTGCGGTTCGCTATTCTTTAGTTTATGATACTGGTGGCGCTCAAACAGTAGTTGCCGTGCCACCTTCGATCACCGACTCCCAGTTAGAAGCAACGATGCAGCAAGTAGCTGCGGATTTGTACTCTCCAGGGCGCAGTGGCAGTGGCAGAGACTACATGACAATTCGGGTACGGACGATCGTACATCCAGAGCCTGGGGTGTCGCAGCCGTTGTTTTTGGGCGAGGTGAGGCGATCGCTCGCTACTCGATATGATGACAAAATGGCGATCGAAATCTTCCCCGACAAAGTTGCTATCCTCAAAAAGTATCAAACTTAAAAATTAGGGAGTAATGCACCGTCAAGCGTCGGCCAATTTTGGATTTTAGATTTTAGCATCGGAATGATGGAGTCCAAGGCAATGCCGTGTCCCTACCCAAAATAATACTGTAGGGACACTCCAAGAGCCCATTAGTGTCAACTTAAGCCTGAAAGCCCGCCAAGTCCGTCTGTGGGCCCGCGAGTCCGACAGGGGTTGACGGTTTTACCTGATTGTTGACACCTATGGGCACTGCCGTCTCCTCTATATCATTCCGGTGTCACCGGAATTGATATCAATCTCCGCATCATTTTCCCCCTCAAAATCCACCTTCTCATAGATATCAGCCAGCGCTACTTCAACCTGAAAAGAATTAAAAACTAACCCCGTATCCTCCTCATCATATTGACTATAAGACCATCGCTTGTTTGCCAACTTAGAATAATGTTCTATATAAACTTGGGATTGGTCAATCAGAACATACTCTTGAAATGTTGGAATAGTCTGATACAACTTAAACTTACCACCGCGATCATAAGCCTTCGTAGATTTTGATAAAACCTCAATAATCACTTGAGGATTCATCACAATGTCCTTACGATTATTCAAATACTCAGGTTTACCCGGAATTACCATCACATCAGGATAAGTATAAATTCGCTTTTTTGTCATCCACAGGCGCACATCACCCATGAAAACATCATAGTCAAGTCCCTTAAGAGCAAGACGTAATGCTATACTCATGTTCAGAGAAATCCGATTATGATTTGTAGTTCCACCTGTCATAGGAATAATTACTCCGTCATGATATTCACTTTTGTACTCTGCGGCTTCTTCCAGGGCTAGATATTCTTCTGGAGTGAAGTAGCGTTGTGCTATTGGCTGTTCCGTTACTTGTAGAATAGCTGTCACGGTTTTTTCCTCAACTCAATTCATCTCTTGTGTCTAGTTTAACATTGCCCGAAAGTCCGTGAAGGGAAGCTATAGCAGTCGCCAAGACGCTTTGGTCATTGAGCGTAGTCGAAATGCACTCACAAAGCGGACATTTCGACTACGCTCAATGACCGGAATTATCCTAACCTACTGACATTCAAGCGCACTATAGCAATCCTAAATAATTTGCATAATTATTGTAGGGGCTCTTGGCCCCGTGGTTGCCCCGATAGATAGGGGGTAGGCACGGGGCACTACCCCTACAAATCTGAATGATTTAGGACTGCCATAGTGCCAGTTATCAAATTGTCTCCGGGCTAATCAGTTACAGCGAAACTAAAATCGCATCCAGACATTCCCTCTTTTAGGCCAATTGTGAAAGCTCTACATTCGATCGCACAAATCAATCCAACTTATCTAAATTAGACCCATCAACATATTTTAAAAGAACGACTTATGAACTTCACAGCAAGACTCACCCAAACCAGCTTACTCGGTTTAATGCTATTTGCCTGCAATCCCGCCGCCACTTTTGCCCTAGGACAATCCAACGATCCCACCGCACCAACAGCGTCTCGCACTCAGTCTCCGATTGAAACAATACAAATAGCTAACGCATCCAGTCCACAACAACTGGTGAGTAATTTTTGTATTCGCAAGGGAATGAAAGTAGAAAACTATTTTGAGACGAGTAACTTCCGCATTTATCTATGCTACAACAGAGCCAATCAACTATATTACTACGGCGTGAAAAAAAGTAACGGCAGCACGATTTCCCTGCGTGCTCGTACTGAAGAGGGGACTGGTTACGTCGCCACAAATGGTACCTACGATTACATCGTTACAGGAGCCAACCTCAGCGTTTATAAAAAGGGTAAACTCATTCTCGAACAACGAGTGATTCGTTCCCTTTAGTAAGATCAAATCTGGTAGCATTGGAATTAATATATTATCGACAGCCAGGACACGACAGTGCCGTGTCCCTACAATTAATCACGGTGGGACACGGCATTGCCGTGTCCTCTATATCTACGGTTTCAATCGCCGCATAATCTGAAGATAAAAAACTCTCCCCAACAAGGAATAGGGAGAGTCAACATTAAAATAGAGTTAGAAATTGAAACTTTACAAAATTAACAATAGGTCGTCACATCCTCGCCACACTCATCAGCCAAATAACACAAAGCTCGAAAGCGAATCCCCACAACTTGTTCATAAAGCGGGTTTAACTTGCACATTGGCGGAATACGAAATAAAATGCGATCGCCAATTTTAACTTCCCGCTCAAACGGACACTGCGACGGAATAAATTTACATAAGAATCGAGCCAATTTTTGACTTTTAATTTCGGCGCTATCCAGCCACTGTTTCAGCGGATGCCATAAGTCAAAGTGCGGCTTTTGACCGTAATGTTGAGAAGTTGTAGCGACACTAACGGCAGTTTTTGATTTGTCAACCCATACCCAAATTGGCAGAATGCGATCGGGTACTATATGCTGAAATACATTCATTTTGCTCTCTTCCTCTTGTATAACGAGGTACCAAGAACCCTTTGTAGAGTTTTTGCTTTTATGATCTACAATCAGTATCTACAGCACCCAGTTTTGCTTTACCGGATTGAACTTCTTGAATTAATGACTTTATGCGAGAAAATTAGTTCCGGGAGTTTTCAACCTACCTTTGGTTGAGTCTCCTTTTATAGTTCCTTTATGATTCTGACGCATCTTTTTGAAATAGTCTATACGTGAAAATGCGGAACTTTTGATAAAAGTGATGATAGTTACAAATATCAGCTCTGCGGCAAAATACCCTGAAGCCCCAGCCCAACTCTCACGGACTGCGATCGCTCAAAAACTCCTACAATTATAAAATAACCAAGCATATCCTTCACCACCCATGAGCAACTCAGAAACCAAAACTATCACCAGCGAATTGCAAAGCCACGCCGCCATTCTCGGTGGCTTCGTCGCCCTCATCTGGATTATTGAGATTATTGATGTCTTCCTGTTTCGAGGTGCACTGAATTCCTACGGAGTCCGCCCCCGCAGCCTCGACGGACTTGAAGGCATCCTATTCATGCCTTTTCTGCATGGTAGTTTTGCCCACTTAGCCGGTAATACCCTTCCTTTTTTAACATTTGGTTGGTTGATTATGTTGCGAAAAATTAGCGACTTTTTTGTCGTTAGTGCCATCACTATGGTAGTCAGCGGATTGGGAGTTTGGCTGACAGGCGCGCCCAATTCTGTACACATTGGTGCCAGTGGTTTAATTTTTGGCTATTTCGGTTTTTTGCTACTGCGGGGCTTATTTGAACGTAGCTTTACTTCACTTTTGATATCTTTAATTGTTGGTTTATTCTACGGCAGTTTAATTTGGGGAGTTTTGCCATCCCAGCCGGGAGTTTCGTGGCAAGCACATTTCTTTGGCTTTGCTGGCGGTGTATTAGCGGCTCAACTTTTGGGGCGACAAAAACGCGAAATCAATTAGGACTAACTGCTTACCAATAATTCTACATGAGCAGGCAAGCGCACTGTGAAAACAGAACCGCAACCCAATTCGCTTTCTACTTGCAAATCACCACCCATCATCAGGCAAAAGTGACGGCTAATCGTCAATCCCAAACCAGTGCCGCCGTACTCGCGCGTGGTTGAGGCATCGCCTTGCATGAAAGCTTGAAATAAATGCTGCAATTGTTCGGGGGGTATCCCAATTCCTGTATCAGCTACGCGGAAAATAATCGAGTCAGAAGAGTATTCTGGTTTTGGAATTTTTGAGGTTTTATTTGTCACTCTTTCAACGCTGATTGTAATTATGCCACCTTTGGTGAATTTAGCTGCATTGCTCAGTAGGTTGAGTAATATTTGCCTAGTTTTGGTAACATCAGCATACATCACTCCCAAGTCGCTGGCACAATCTACTTCAAACTGATTAGAATTTTTTTTCACCAGGGATTCAACTGTGGAAACTACGTCATCAATTAAACTAGCAGGGTTGAAAGTTTCTAAATAAAGTTCCATTCGCCCCGCTTCTATTTTAGAAATATCGAGGATGTCACTAACTAAAGATAGCAAGTGTTTTCCAGCCGTTTGAATTTTGTGCAAGTCGGGGATAAAATCTTTGCAACCCAAGTCTTCAGCATCTTCTTTGAGCATATCGCTGTAACCGATAATTGCATTGAGAGGGGTTCGCAATTCGTGGCTCATATTGGCTAAGAAGGCGCTTTTTGCTTGGTTGGCTGCTTGAGCAGTTTGAGCAACTTTTTGAAATTCTTCGGCTAATTTGCGCTGGGTAATATCTTCAGCAATCCCGACGATGCGGTAAATTTCTCCTGTTTCGTTGCGGACTGGAAATGCCCGATCGCGCACCCAGCAAACTGAACCGTCCGTTGGCGTAGCCCCCGCAGGCGATCGCACTACTCGATACTCTTCATCATAATCCCCCCGCGCCTGTTTTTCAAAAGCAGCTTTGACGCGATCGCGATCGTCCGAGTGAATAGCATCCCAAAAAGATTCGGGATTTGAGTACAAACTCTCACTACTCCGATGCCATATTTTCTCACAAGCAGGACTCACATAAACTATCTGCTGGTTATGTGGTTCTCTAATCCAAAACACCTCATGAATATTTTCGGCCAACTGGCGAAACCGCTCCTCACTAGCCCGCAACTGCGCCACAGCACCCTGAAACTCAGTCACATCTTGAACCAGCGATGCGACCCCGATTATACAACCCTCAGTATTAATCAAAGTCGTATTGTACCACTCACAAAGAATAATTTTGCCATCCTTTCTGACATTCTCATTAATACTACTAATTCCGCCTTGATTAGTCAACAAAGTTATAGATAGTTGTCTGACATACTCCTTAGCACTTTCAGGAACTATGAGATCTACTCCGTGCTGTCCGACTGCTTCCAAACGGTTGTATCCAAAAATTCTTTCCGCTGACGGATTCCAGTCCGCCACTTCAAAATTTAGATTCCATTCAATCGCACCCAAAGGAGTTTGATGCAGATGAAGAGCCAGTTTTTGCTGAGAGTTTTTCAGAGAGCTAATTAATTGAGTCTTGTCTGCGATCGCAGATTCCACCCGATCTTCTAGAGTAGTAAATGACTCTTCTAACTGACCGGCCATCTGATTAAAAGAACGGGCCAAAACACCAACCTCATCCTGCCGCTCCACAGAAGCCATCAAGCGCGTATCTACATCTACCGCCGTCGAGTCCCATTCTCCCCGCGACAAAGCCTCCGCAGCCTTGCTAAGGCCCTGAATCGGCACCACAATCCACCTCGAAGTCAGGTAGCCCAGCAACGTCGCCACCACCAAAGCACCCAAACACAACAACACAGTGTAGCGAGTATTCTTGTTAATCCTTTCCATAAAATCGGCTTCAGGAACCGCCACCACAATCAACCAATCCAGCCCTCTCCCGTCAGACAAGGGCGTTACTTGTAAAAATTGGCGTTCTCCGTCGATCGCAAAATCTAGCTGATAAGTGCCGTCAACCTTGCTCAAATCCCCGAAGCGTTTTGTCAGATAGCCAGCAGTCGATCGAATCAAAGCATTTTTGCTGCTCGTTGCCATAATCCGTTTCGCAACACCCTTACTAATCACAAATGGCGCTTCTGGAGTAGAATTTGCCACCAATTCTCCCGACCTTTCTAGAATAAAAGTTTGCCCAGATTTACCAATTTGTATACTTCCCAAAAAATGATTGATTTGGGAAAGTAACAGGTCACAACCGACCACTCCAATTAGTTCGCCACGATCGCCATAAACCGGTGCAGCAGCCGTAATCGCCAGTTTTGGTGAATCAAAATAAGTATAAATCTTCGTCCATGCGGGTTTGTTTGCAAGCACTGGTGCTGTATACCAGGGGCGGATGCGGGGGTCGTAGTTGGGAGTAATTTGTAATAGTTCGGTTGGTTCTCCCAACTCTGACACCGCATAAGTTTGAAAGCTATAGCCAGTAGATTGGTCTGACTTCAAAACTTGTAATTTTCCGTCATCAAGGCGTTCAACTCCCGTAAAATCTTTTTGTTCTGAACCGAATTGAATGTAGCTAATGGTATTAAATGTTTGAATTTGTTTAGCAAAGTAGCGCCGCAAACTAGCAGAATCCTGGACGTTCAAAATGCCGACACGGATGGCATCGAGATTTAGCTGATTGACTTGGTGTGGTGTTTCAATATAACTATTAATATGTTGCTGGATACGCGATGTGACTTCTTCCCGCAGTTGTGCAGCCACATCATTGACGGCTATGCGCCCGTTTCGCAGCGACAGCCACCCCGTCAGCCCTACAGCAGCGAAAGTCTGGAGGGCGAAAGGCACAACCAGGATGATACGAATTGGTACTTTACTCGACATTTTTAAAATCGGGTCGGTCAGATCTTTAATTTGCATGATGAAGCTAAACTTTTAATAACCCACAACATCTCGATAAACTGCAACCTGATCAATGGAGATTTTGAATTTGAAAGAGTTTTTTCTGGCAATTTGCTGTTGAAAACTCAGATTTTTGCACCAGGGATTGAATTTTTAAATTTTGTCATCGTTATCTTAGCGCGATCGGAACAAGAGTGATATCAATTCCGGTTGCACCGGAATGATATAGAAGACACGGCACTGCCGTGTCCCTACGCCAGCCAGATTAATTGTAGGGACACGGCACTGCCGTGTCCTAATTTTGGCTACTTTAGAAATTTTAAAGTGGATATAGTAAGAATACTAGGATGCAACTCAAAAAAGGATTAATCATGAACACAATTATTGCTACTTTTGGCACTTTTCTGGGACTGAACTCCATGTTAATCGGTCTAACGCCTGCGGTTCTAGCCCAACCAAGACCCCAACTACCGCCACAAAATTCGGAAACTACTTTATCAGGAGATTCTCTGAGGACTGTGGAAGACAGAACTTTGGACTCTGACTACCAAAACTGGATTGGTGTACCAGAAACGGTGGGTAATTCCGCTGTCAGAGGTAGTCGCTGGGACAACACTTTTCGGATCAAAAGAGACCGCGAATTTGAATTTATTACCACTCCTTCCGACGCCCAGCGCCAAGGAAATCCTTTACCTCTGAGACCAAGTGACAGCGGGACAGGAGCCGGAGTTCGGATTCAGCTAGGATTGTAGGAATTTTCAATAGATAGATTGTGATCGAGATCGCCTTTTTAGACTATTTTTATCACAATTTATCGTCACTTCCCATCACACCAAACTCTCCCTGCTCAACGGACAATCAGCACTATTAGAGTTCTGATTCAGCCCGATTAGCTACATATCCTGAGAAAAGCGCACAAAACTGGCGGTGAAGGTGATGGGAAAGGCTCAACTGATCGATTATTTGCAGAGAGAATTGGCAATTTCAACTTCGGCGATCGCAGTGGCTCTTCGACACGGCGAACAAGACACCAGCCAATTGCCGATGATTCTGTGGCAGTACGGCTTGGTTACGCTAGAGCAACTTAACCTGATTTTTGATTGGCTGCAAACTCAGCCGACTTAACAATTGGCAATTTAACTTGCAACCTGTCGAGATAAAAGATGCAATCAAACAATCCCATAAAACAAGCCCCGGCAACTTTTGGTTTACCGAGGCTTGTTTCATTTAATTTGGTGGCGGGAAGCGGATTTGAACCGCTGACCTTCGGGTTATGAGCCCGACGAGCTACCAGGCTGCTCTATCCCGCGTCGCTTTCTCCATGTCCTTATATAAACACATCTTTCTGAAAATAGCAACCCCTAAATCAAAAAAACTTTTGAGATTGTGGGAGGGGCTGCTGAAATCGGCTTCCCATCAGCACTTTTAGAGCATCGAGACTTCGCCGACTACCTCCAAACGTTTGAATTCGCTGAGAGTCATGTAAGTTTCCGAGAGAGTTTCTGCGATCGCCGCCGTGATCCACCCCAACTGCTTGAGCAAATGGATCGCCACAGCATATTGAGCCCGCTTCCCCCCATCTGTTACCTTAATTGCCAAACCCATACCTTCGCCAACCCGGCCAATGCACTGTACTCCTTCAGCACCAGCCTTGCTGACGACTTCCCCTTGAGTCAAGACCATAAGTTCCGTATCAAATCTCCCCTCACCAGCCACCATCATCGGGTGATGAGTCATCGCGCGGACAATCCGCTCCATATCCACATTGTCGCCACTGGCCAACTTAGCGTAGAGAGCAGCCATTTGCCCCAACTGCAATAAATAGGTAGGAGCGCCACAGTCGTCGCGAGCACTAATAAATTCTTCCGCAGGCATTGCCAGTAAGTCAGCCACCTTAGCCAAAATAAGCTGCTGGACAGGATGTTTGCGACGCAAATAAGTTTCCAGCGGCCAGTGAAGTTGCTGACAGACAGCCAGCATTCCCGCGTGTTTGCCGGAACAGTTATATTGCAGAGAACTTTTTTTGCCTTCAGGAATCGGGCATTGCAGTTTAGATGGGTCAACGTCGCAGCGCCACAGGATGTTAAACACCTGTCGCGATTGCTCGATCGTACCTTGATGAGAACTGCACATAATCGCTAAATCTCGATCGCTCAGTTCATAGCGTTCTAAAGTACCACTCGCGGTCACCGCCAAAGCTTGAAAAGGCTTGAGCGAAGAACGGACAAAGGTCGCCGTTTCCGAGTTGCCAGCAACGGACAGAACGCGGCCACGGTTGTCACAGACAGCAGCTTGGACGCGATGTTTCGATTCCACAATACCTTCGCGCAGCAGTCTGACTTCCAGTTCGGGAGCTTGGGTTCGTTTTCCCCTTGTCATATCAATTTTAGATTTTAGATTTTTCATTGTAGATTGGGCGATTGGGAAATTTTCAGTGTCGATTTGCCTCGAAGAAAGTCAATCTTTCTGCAAGAACTCATCGCTCAAAGCTCAAAACTTCCCAAGACATATTCACGATAATTACAAACAATTCCAAATTACTCCCTCGGCAATCAGGAATGCCGTCAAACCATAAAATGTCTGTCGCAGACGCTTCAGAATTGGTTCTAGCTGATAGTTGACAATCAACTGGTCTTGAAGCATGACTTCGGGAGTTTTTCGCCAGCATTGACCATCGTACCAGCCGGATTCTTCGTAGACAACTGTGGGTTTCGATAGGCGCGATCGCACATAAAACCAACCCAAATAGAGCCGCAGCAAAACTAATCCTAGAATAAAACCTGCACCAGCAGCACTACATAGCGCAAACTGAACAGGATACTTAGCCGGAGCAAAGCTAGCCGCTGCTAGTGGCCCGGAGACCAAGCAACTCCAACCCCACACCCAACCAAGTTTTGCCAAATACTGTGGCAAAGTCAGGGTTCCCCAGCTAAAAAACCAGGATTCTTTCAGTTCTTGGTATTCATTGATCGGTCGTTGTTCTTGGGGAACAGGACAAATCGAAACAGAAGAGTTTTTCACATTAGCTATCCTATGGGCGCGACAGAAAAATCAATACGTTCGGCGTGTCCCCAAAACGCTTCTAGATTGTAAAACTCGCGTTCTTGGGGTTTCAAGACGTGGACGATCGCATCGCCGTAGTCCATCACTATCCAACTAGCGTCTGATTGACCTTCTGTACGCAATGGTAGGCGTTGCCACTCTTCTTCTACTTGGTCGGCGATCGCCTGGGAAATTGCTCGTACCTGCACGTTGGAAAATCCGGTGACGATCACAAAGTAATCTGCTAGATAGCATACTTCTGATACGCGGAGCAATACAATCTCATTCCCTTTGCGGTCTTCGGCTGCACGGGCAATGGTCAAAGCCAGAGGGCGAGTGACATCTGGAGACGCATCGGGCATCACTGTAGACTGGGTTAAATTATATTCGAGTTGAGTTATGTCTGACATTCAGTGTTTAAGTTCCTAAGTAAGGGTTAATGGACAATCGGCGATCGGTCATTGGCAGTTTGAGGCCGTAAATGGCAGCCAGAAAAAAGCTAAAATTCACATTCTCCAGTATTCAAAACAAAGCAATTTCTAGGGGAAAATCTGGAGGGACAAATTAGAGATTTTGGTTAATTTTGTCAACGGGTACACATCTTTTGGGACTGCGTACATTGATTGTTACCTTTGAGCATTAAACTGTCTTCTGGGAGTCGTGTTTTGAGATAATTTTGACTTTTAACTTGTGATTTGTGCGATCGACTCCCGGATCAAATTTTCTGTTTCTGGCGATTCGCGGGCCATTTGCAGCGCCCAATTGCGGGTAAGTACGGTGCGCGGGTGGATGTAGCAGCGAGTTGCTAGCAAATATTTCAGAGAATAATCACTCACTTGCCAGACGGCTGCATAAAGATTTTGCACGCTGACCTCGCGCAGTGCTTCTAGTTCGGCAGTATTGCCACGACTCGGTTCTATAGTATCTGCTATAAATACCGTACAACTGAGCTGACTCATGTTTGGTTTGCCGAGGGTATGATTGGCGATCGCATCCAATATTTCTCGATCGACCACCCCGAACTCATCTCTGGCGACGATCGCGCTGGCATCTGCGTGTAGCAAGTGCGGGTGCGCGACTAACACTGAGTCTAGCTCTAAACCTTCCGTCTTTGCCATTTCTAGTAGCAGTTGAGGTTTAAAGTATTTTGCCAAATCGTGCAACAATCCAGCCGATCGGGCTTTAGCCTCATCCAGCCCGTAAATGCGAGCCAAATCACCCGCAGATTGCTCGACTCCTAAAATATGTGTGATCCGAGCAGCAGGAACACGCTCTGAGAGCCAAGTGAGGATGCGATCGCGCGCTGGTGGAAGTATCAAATATTAGCTCCGAAATTGTATAATTTCTTTTATTTTAACCTTTTCTTTTCAATACACTTACATATAGCTGTTTACAGCAATAAATTATTTGACAAATGTGGGCAACTATGAGTCACCCACATCTGAAATCCTAACAATTCCGGTTTTTAAGAAAAATGCCATCTCCCAAAAAATAGTCCCATTTATGGGGTAATTTTTGTCTTAGGTTCGGCGGATAGCACCAAATCACTTTAGCAATCACATCACGCTGGAACTACGGGGTCAAACACAACAGTCAACCTGTCAGCCGGAACCATCCGCTTGAGAATTTGTAAGTGACCGTCCGCATCAGACCAACTCCGAAACTGACCTACAATCACCTTGTCCAAATTCGGAAGCGATCGAACTATAGTCCACGGCTTAAGACATTTTTCTTGCAGCATAATAGATATACCTCCTTTTTCAATGGGAGCCAAAGCCAGTCAACCACGCTTGGACAGGGCTGAGGACTGGCTTTTGACTTCGTAAACTTGCCCTTCTCTCAAAACATATCACAAAAAAATAGTTTGTGATTATATATTACCTTTTCATTGTTTTATAGCTAATTTATACTCAACACATCATTTATGGGAATTGGGAATTGGGAATTGGGAATTGGAAATAACAACTAACAACTCACAAATAACAAATAACCAATAACTAATAATTACACATCTCGCCGCGACATCAGAAACCAAATCCCACCCAAACCCAAAACACCGCACAAAACCCCACCTTCCCACCCAAAAACAGTCCCTCCCGGCAAATGTCCAGGCATTGCCTTAGAATTAAAATTTATCTCAGAACAGTATACCCATTGATCGTTAACCCGCCAGCCCACGCGATCGCCAAACTTTTCCCAAACAGTAGCATCATAAACTCCCGGCTTCCCCCCCGACTTTAGCCACAGACCCTTTTGCACAGAAAAACCAAACCTGCGATGACTGTGATGCACCCAAAGTTGATCGATAGTCTGTAAATCCTTAGCCGGAAACTTCCTAATATCTTCCTCACTTAAATAACCTCTGGAACCTTGATCCATCACCTCCAACATTTTCACAGAAGTTTCCTCATCAGCACCACGCCAATTTTGAGCGGCGAGTAGTTGTTCCAACAAAGCATAATTAATCCCTTTTTCTGACTCTAAATTCACAGAAACTAGCGGAATTTTAGTGACAGGTTGAGTCGGTATAGAAGAACTCACAACTGTCACCTGCTGCGAGTTAAGTATCGATGGTATAACACTCACAGAAATAGGATTTAAAACCTCAAGAACTTCCAGAGCAGACTTGTAGCGGTCTTTAACATACTCCTGAATCAACTTATCCAATATCTGACCTAAATCCTGGCTAATTTTTGTGCCTTTAGGCAAAGCCTCCCTCCACAGCCAACGACCTTCCAGCGGGTCATAAAGGTCATCATGAATGTCCCCATAGATATCCAAATAAGGCATCACAGCAGTCAGCAATCGAATGCAAGTCACCCCCAAACTATAAAGATCGCTAGCCGGAACAGCCTTACCATGTCGCTGTTCTAAAGCCGCATAGCCTGGAGTTCCCAACTTAGTTCCGGCTTGAGTAGGAGCAGCAGCTACTACCTGTTTAGAAACCCCAAAATCGATCAGCACCAATTTGCGATCGCGATTACGGCGGATCACATTTTCCGGCTTAATATCTCGGTGAATTACATTGCGCTCATGGATAAAATTCAGCAAAGGCAATAAATCTAACAGCAGTTCTCTAGTCTTAATTTCGCTATAAGCACCGTACTTATCTAACTCATCCTTTAAATTATTGCCATCAATAAACTCTTGTACCAAATACAAACGCCCATCTTCCTCAAAATAAGAAATTAACTGAGGAATTTGTGAATGTTTTAGTTCATAAAGTCGTCTTGCCTCTTGTTCAAACAATCGGACATATTTTTTAAAATGACTAGGCTTCCGCTGAAACTCCTGTGGTGGAGATAACTGTTTGATTACGCACAACTCCTCGAATTTCCCATGATTGACAGCTCGAAAAGTCCTGCCAAATCCCCCATCACGCAGCGGTTCAGTTGCTGCATAAAGATCTTTTAACAACAACTTTGAACCACAATTAAGACAATACTTGGTGCCTGGTGGGTTCTGACGCTTGTCTTTTGGGCAATCGAGATTAAGGCAGTAGCTCATATATTAAGAATCAGGTGAACAAAATTATACCCAGAGTGTCATTTTATTCAAGAGTGCGATCGCTAGTTGTTTTTTTTGGGGCAAAACTCAGAACGTCAGCACAGACGGTGCCTGGAGGTAAGCTGAGGGGAGTTCTAGCCATACTGCTCACAGCAAGTATAGCTCTCTTGAGCGTTTTACATCCAGAGTCTAAGCTTGACACTGAACTTCAATTGATGCAACATATTCGACAAACCAGCTTTCTAAGCAACCAGTTGTCACTTAACAGTCAAAAAAGCCGATTGCCCCACCTACTTTAAGTTTTATGCCACCGCCAGCCAGCGAAGACTAAAAAAGAGACCATACTCGATCGCATCCTGAGTACCATCAAAAAATCAGGTCAATTGATTAATCCATCGTAATTGCGATCGGATCCCTAACTGCTGATGAACCCGCCAAAAAATTGTCATCGCTTAAAAGATATAATTTTACTGTCACAAATATGCGTCTATAAATCCTAGCTATCGGAATAGCCATTTTCCAGAATACCAAATCCCAAATTTAAAATCGAATGACACTAAAAATTCAGCCCTCTAAAACTTCCAATTCCCGCAAAGAATCCACGAAAATATCGTGGTTCGAGCGGTTCATGGCCTTGGTAGCCATCGGAAATTTAAGCCTAGTATTATTTGACATAACTTACGTTCCCTGGCGAGATTTCTACCAACGGCAACTCCCACTCCTCACCCAAGTCTACGATCCATTCAAAGGAATCAAACCCCACCGAGACACCCAAAAATATCTAGAAACCTTAGAGGAATTAAAAAGTCAAGTAGTGCAAACAGGCTTACCGTCTCCCCAAGTAACAGCTAAATTGCAGGAACTAGACAATCTGAGCGCGAAAATGATCGACGAAGACCCCTTTCGAGTAGCATCAAAAAGTGGCACCCTAGAAAAAATCAAAGACCGGATACGCGATCGCGCTCCGAACCCCCAAGACTCCGCCAAACAATCATTCAAAATATTCTGGAACCAAGACTATTTAACCAGACAAGGTTGGCAACAAGAAATCAACTGGTTTGACAGCAAAATCAAGCCATTAATCGCCACCAACTATTACCGTGCGATCGGAGAAAACGGTGATTTTACGGACGATTTTTGGATGATTGACCTGCCATTTATTGTCATATTTGCGATCGAATTTCTAGCCCGTACTTACACTATCAGCCGCCGCCACCGCAGCGTCAGTTGGCGAGCAGCCATGCTTTGGCGGTGGTATGACATTTTCATGCTGCTCCCATTCTGGCGACTATTGCGAGTATTAAGCGTCACAATCCGCATCCACCAAGCCAAAATGCCGGATCTCCAACCCATACGCACCCAAATCAGCCGAGGTTTCGTCGCCAACTTCGCCCAAGAATTAACCGAAGTAGTAGTAATTCAGCTCATCAACCAGATGCAACAATCCATTACCACAGGCGAACTAGCACGTCAACTATTTCAATCTCCAAAACAGCGATATTTAGATATTAATAATATCAATGAAATAGAGGCGATCGCCACTCATCTAGTCCAAATCACCGTTTACAAAGTCTTGCCCCAACTTCAGCCAGACCTCGAAGCCCTCCTCCGCTACAATATAGAACTATTTCTCAAACAATCCCCTCTCTATCAAGGATTCCAGCAAGTACCCGGACTGGGAAATCTGCCCGCACAGCTAGCAGAGCAATTGGTGGCAGAACTGTCGAAATTAGCCACACTCGGCCCCCAAGATGCCTACGAAGCCTTTAAAATCGCCAGCGAAGACCCCATAGGTACAAAACTCTCAAGCCAGCTAGTCCAACATTTCGGACAAGCTTTAGGAGCCGAATTGCAACAGCAGCAAACCTGGCAAGAAATACAACTTTTGCTGTGCGATTTCTTGGAAGAGTTTAAAATCAACTATATTCAGCGGTTGAGTGAGGAAGATTTTGAGAAAATTTTAGAGCAAGCCAAGGAACTGCAACGGATAGCCCCACGTTAGATCGTTTAATTTAGTTTAAGAGGAGACGGCTCTTGGATCGTCTCTACCCAAAATAATATTGTAGGGACACTCAAGACCATAAATTATTAGAGGGCGCCTCAAATTTTCATCAAATTTTTATTTGGGCCTGACATTCTAGCTGGAGAAGGTTCACAACTTGCGGGGTGAGGAATAGATTGCTCTTCACAGGAGTGGCTGCTTTCATCACACCGGCTTGCTAAATGTCAGGAGGAAATTTTTATGCTATCGAAATCATTGCAGTTAAATTCGTTATCGATCGCACGCTACGGATCTAGTTTTGTTTTGGGATTAATGTTGTGCACGGGTTCGGCCCCGGTGCTAGCGCACGTTGGGCATAATAGCGAGTTTGCAGGTGGGGATGCGGCCAAGATTATGCAACCGATCGAAGTTGATGCCAGTAAAGCAACCGCATTGGGAATTAAGACAGAGGCGATCGCTCCCACTCCCGATGGAGGTATTCTCAAAGTTAAGAGCACCAGCTTAGTTGATGCCAATGGGCAAAAGCTTGTTTACATCCAGGAAGGCACAACCTACAAACCAATCTCAGTTCAGATTGGTAGCGATTCTGGAGATGTGGTGGAAATTAAAGAAGGCAATCTAGCTTCGGGAAATCAGATTGTGACGCAGGGCGCAACGCTTTTGTACTCCGAGGCATTGCGAGGTAAACCGGTGCCAGAAGCGCAGGCATCACCCGGTAAATCGGAGCCAGAAGCGCAGGCATCGCCTGGTAAATCTGAGCCAGAAGCGCAGCCTGCTCAAGGATCGTCACCTTTGATCCCGATCGCAGCCACAGGAGTTTTACTGGTCGGTGCATTAGCCGTATTTGGCTTAAAAGGCAAGGATAATTCGACATTCAAATAAGCTTCTCGGTTGTTGCCCTGTCGCGACTGAGTAAACCTCTCTACTCCGTCTCCTAAAAGCTTGCCTAATGCTATCCAAATTTCATTTTTATGTTAAACGTCATCCCCAAATGGTCTATTCCTGACCATCTGGAGCCTGTATACAGTAAGTCGAATGCCCCTCGACGTATTGCCCAACTTTGCGCCACCTCAAGTAGAAGTACAAACCGAAGCCCCCGGTCTTGCGCCGGAAGCAGTGGAATCCTTGGTGACGTTACCGCTAGAAAGTGCAGTCAACGGAACACCAGGAGTTGAAGTCGTCCGTACCTCCTCAGCCGTAGGAATTTCTGTATTGCGGGTGGTGTTTAAATGGGGCACCGACCCCTATCAAGCTCGTCAACTCGTGGCAGAGCGATTGCAGGACGCGCAAGACCGCAGATATCCCCCCTAGCTCCCCCCATTGGGACGGTGATTCAATATGCCTTCACGTCTGAAACTACATCAATTATGGACGTGCGACGTTTGGTGGATGGCAAAATCAACAATCGCTTGCTAGCAGTTCCGGGCGTATCGCAAGTGCTAGTCTACGGCGGAGACGTGCAGCAGTTTCAATTGAAGGTTTCTCTTCAGGAAGTCGTCAAGGCGGCAAACGAAGCAAATGCTAAAACCGCCGGTGGATTGTTGATTGACCCCGATCGCGAATTGGTGATTCGAGGCGAGGGACAAATCCAGACGATCGAAGATTTGCAAAAAGCAGTCGTCAAGGTGCAGGAAGGGAAAGCCATTCTACTGCGAGATGTGGCAGAGGTGAAGATTGGAGCTGCACTAGCGCGAGGCGATGCCAGTTGGAATCGTCAACGCGCTGTGGTGGTGATGGTGAACAAGCAACCGTTGGTAGATAGTCCCACCGTCACCAAAGCCATCATCGAGGCGATGGAGGAAATTAAACCGGGTTTACCCAAGGATGTGAAGGCAAACGTCACTTTCCGGCAAGATGCCTACATTGACGCATCGGTTGGTAATGTGCGATCGGCATTGATCGAAGGCAGTTTGATTGTCGCAGCCATCCTGATTCCGTTTCTGATGAACTGGCGCACCCTCTCCGTCTGTTTGTTCGATTTCTTTCTGACGCTGCTGTTCTCACTGTTGGTGTGTTCCTGGATCGGGCTGGAACTCAACACTATGACCCTTGGCGGATTGGTAGTGGCGATCGGGACAGCAGTGGATGATGCGATCGTCTACTGCGAAAACACCTACCGTCGCTTGCGGGAAAATCGCCTCTCGCCAAATCCCAAGCCACCAATGGATGTGATTTTTGAGGGTTCTCAGGAAGTGCGCGAGTCGCTGATTGGAGCCACGTTAATTGGGATTATTGTCTTTTCACCGATTTTCACACTTTCTGGCGTGGAAGGGCGCATTTTCACCCCAATGGGCATTGCCTACTTGGTGGTGGTAGTCATCTCCAGCCTGGAATCGCTGATTGTTTCGCCCGCACTGTGTGCCATTTTGCTGCCCCACAAACGGATGAAGACGACAGAACCATTCCTAGCACTGTTTTCCAAACGAGTTTACCATCCGTTGCTAAAGTGGGCGATGCGTCGCTCTACCTTGATTTTAGGATTAGCTACAGCGTCAATGGTGGCATCGATGCTGATTGTGCCGACATTAGGACGCGATTTTCTGCCAACGTTCCAGGAACGATCGCTGATGAATGCGATCGCCCTTTATCCCGGTTCCTCACTGGAAGCAACCAATCGCGTCGGGTTAGCGATTCAAACTGCGCTGAAGGATGACCCCCGGTTTGAATCAGTACAACTGCGATCGGGCCGTGCTCCGGGCGACCCAGATGCGGCATCGGTGAACTTGGCACACTTGGACGTGGAACTAAGCGAAGCAGCGATGAAAAACCGTCCTGCTGCGATTCAAGCTTTGCGCGAGGTATTGGGTCAGTTTCCGGGAGTTGCCGGCAATGTCGGTGGATTTATCAGTCACAGGATGGATGAAGTGTTGTCGGGGGTGAGAAGTGCGATCGCGATTAAAGTATTTGGCAACGACTTACAAGAACTCCGTCGCATTGGAGAACAAATCGAAACGACAATGAAGGACGTGAAGGGATTGGTAGACCTTCAGCTTGAGCCCCAAATTCCGATCCGTCAGGTACAAATTCAATTTAACCGAGATGCAGCCGCCCGCTACGGATTGACGATCGCCCAATTGTCAGATTTCACCGAAACAGCCCTGAATGGACGAGTGGTTGGTCAAGTGCCCGATGGTCAACAGTTGGTCGATGTGCTGGTTTGGGTCAACGAATCGGCCCGTCGCAATCTCAACACGATTCGCAACCTCCAAGTTAATACCCCAACTAATCAAATCATCCCGCTTTCGGAAGTGGCAAAGGTTGACTTTGGCAAGGGGCCGAACACGATTAACCGAGAAAATGTCTCGCGTTTAATTGTGGTGTCAGCTAACGTACAGGGACGCGATGTTGGTTCGGTTGTTGATGATATTCGCGCCAAAGTTAAGCAATCGGTGCAACTGCCCCAAGGCTACTATATTCAGTACGGCGGACAGTATGAGTCGGAACAACGGGCTGCTCAAAACTTCCTAATTTTCGGAATATTAGCGGTGGTGGCGATCGC
>REAP01000090.1 GCA_004294385.1 Oscillatoriales cyanobacterium
TTTTTGACGATCGCAATAATTCTCTCAGTTGACCATTTTGACTATATGATACTACTATTGCTTACTACTGCTTACAAACTTAATAAAGTTTTATAATACCGGATGCGGGAAACTCAGAGTCTTTAAACCTGAGAGTGTCAAGTTGATTATTCACGGTTCGTTTAAAACTAAATCTAATTCCTAGCAAACAAAAACTCAGTACCAACATTCCACTGACTACCGTCATGAATCAATAAAATCAACGCCAAAGCAGTAAACTCAAAATAGATCGATCGCGCTTTGAACTCCAACCAAGCAGCCTCAAAATTTTGCTCAGTTAAATCACGAAACCCTACAGTTATGTGCGGTACAAAAGGGCGAGGCTGAGAAACTCGATCGACAATTCCCAATTTTTCCCCTACAAAACTCGTCAAATCTCTTTGAATATCCAATAATTCCGGCGATTTGACAACATCAACGTAAATGACGCGGGGCGCAAAAGCAGCAAAACCAGATAGAGTAATTGGAATACGAAACCGATTTGCCGCAAACTCTTTCAAGCTTTCCTCTAATTTTGGAACGTCTTCTGCTAAGCATTCAAAAGGAGGTTGCAGCGTGATGTGGGGCGGTGAATTCAAAGCACCACGGCTGTTGTAGTGTTCCGCAAAATACAGTTGAATCAGAGTAATATGCTGTTGAATATCGGGAGGTGGCACGAGAGCAATGAAAAATCGCTGTTTTGACGAGTTCATAAGCTATATTGCTTTGAAGAAGAAACACAGAAGAAGGATTTATTTATCCTTGATTGCACAATCTTTCTCATTATTAATTATTAATGTGTATGGGGGTAATATAGCAATCCTAAATCATTCATGAGGATTTGTAGGGGTAGTGCCAAGAGTGCCTACCCCAGCATAAGCGGGGCAGCCACGGGGCCAAGAGCCCCTACAACAATATTATCAACTGGTTTCTAGGCCGAATACCCGATCGAACACTTTAGTCACTTTAGAACCCGAATCAATGGATTCTAGCGGATCTTTCCGCAATCGGTGGCGCAAACACAGAGTCATCACCCGGCGAATATCGTCCACTGTGACCTCTGTGCGGCATTCTAAGGCGGTCAAAGCTTTGGCTGCCCGGTTTGTGACCAAATCGCCCCGCAGTCCGTCTACGTCCAATTCCGCGCAGACTTGGGAGATTTTTACTCGCAAATCGCGATCGAGCTTTACCGATTTTAGCCTTTCCTGGGCCTCAACCAATTTCTCTTGCATATCATCTTGTTCGTGTTGATATGTCGAGAGAAACTCTGCGGGATTTTGGTCGAAACTCGATCGCTGTTCGACAATTTCCACTCTTAAATTCGGGTCTTTTACAGTCCGAATTTCCGCGTGCATCCCGAATCTATCCAGCAATTGCGGCCGCAATTCTCCTTCTTCTGGGTTGCCGGAACCGATTAGAATAAACTTAGCTGGGTGGCGGATCGAAATGCCTTCGCGTTCCACAGTATTCCAACCGCTGGCGGCGGAGTCAAGCAAAACATCGACTAAATGATCGTCGAGCAAATTGACTTCATCGACGTAAAGAATGCCACGGTTAGCTTTAGCTAAAAGGCCTGGTTCAAAAGCTTTCACACCTTCGGACAAAGCTTTCTCAATGTCGATCGTACCGCAAACTCGGTCTTCAGTCGCGCCCAATGGTAAATCTACCATTTGGACTTTTTTGCGGGCGATCGGCATTGTACCGTGATGCAAAGTGCGATCGCGCACCTCATCGCTCATCAAATCTGGATCGCTGGGATGGCTGTTAAAAGGATCGTCTGCTACCACCTCAATTTCCGGCAGCAAGTCGGCAAGGGCTCGGATTGTGGTAGATTTGCCAGTACCGCGATCGCCCATAATCATCACGCCACCAATTTTCGGATCGATGACATTCAATAGTAGCGCCAGTTTCATCTCTTCCTGGCCAACAATCGCAGTGAAGGGAAAAACAGCGCGGCGGGCTGGGGTAGCGGTAACGGTTGGTAGAACGCCCGCATTCAGGTTATTGCTGACTTCGGCAGTAGGACTCACAGGATAACTCAAAATATAATAATTGCTTATTTATTGTGACATATAGATGGACAACAGATACTGAAAGGTTGGCGATCGTCGTTTTGAGTAGCCTCGTCGGTTTACAAAAATTCATACACCTCTATAATATCTTGTAACGTCCGTCAAGAGTTATAATTATGAGGTATTTCTCTATCTATTTTATCTGCATATATTGGCTAAGTCTATCGCCTTAAAAGTTGAGTTACTTTATGTTAATTGAATTTTCAGTCAGTAACTTTAGGTCAATTAAAGAAGAGCAAACATTAAGCATGATTGCCGACTCTTCCACCAGGAAGAATGACAATACTTTTGTGCCAATCAAAGATAATAAACTGCGCTTGCTTGACTCGGCGGCGATCTATGGAGCAAATGCTTCTGGCAAGTCAAATATTCTCAAGGCTTTGACTACACTGCTCTCCTATATTCACACTCTCAATATTGATGTCGATCATAAAATTCCTTATTACGAACCATTTAAGTTAGATGAATCGCGCTTAAGCCAGCCTTCTATTTTTAAGCTAAGTTTTATTCTTGAAGGAATTATGTATGAGTATCAAATTGCTTTTGACAGTCGAGAAGTTCATCACGAACAGCTAGATTTTTACCCTAAGAAAAGAAAGTCTAACTTATTCATTAGGACAAAAAACGAGGTCAAGCGCGGTGCTTCTTTTGAAGACAAGCGATTGTTTTCAAGCAAAGCATTAACTAAATATCCTTATTTATCAAAATTGGCTCGTGAAGAACACGAACAAATGCAAAAAATTTATGAATACTTAAAAACCTATGCTTGTTTTGCAGCCAACGATACTCATATGAGGAGTTCTTTAGTACGTCATGTTAATCAAGAATTGCAAAAAGATGAAAACCTAAAAAGAAAGTTAGATAAACTCATCAGAATAGCCGATACTCATATCGAAAAAATTCAACTTGAAGAAAAAACTGTTGATTTTGTATTTGATGATGAGGTGCCAGAGGAAATTAAAAAAATTATTATGAATGACAATAAGTATGAATTGTTTGCCGTCCATAAAACTCGAGATGGGTTGTTAGAAGGTGAAGCTAACTTTCCTTTTTTCCAAAAAGAATCAATCGGAACTATTACACTTTATGTTCTTGGCGCTTTAATCTTATTGATCTTAGATAGAGGTCATATTCTAGTTATTGATGAAATAGATAATAGTTTACATCCTAAACTGTGTAAGTTCTTAATTAAGTTATTTCACCATCCGTTAACTAATCCCCATAATGCCCAACTAATTTTTGCTAGCCATGAAACCACTCTACTCGATCGGGAATTATTGAGAAAAGATCAAATCTGGTTTACCGAAAAAAATAAATATGGTGAAACACAACTCTTTTCAGCCCAAGACTTTGATAAAATAAAAGGTGATGAACCTTTTGACCGATGGTATATGCAAGGTAAATTTGGTGGTCAACCTAATATTAAAGAAGTTGAATTTATTTATGGCGATGAATAGTAGAAAAATAAAAAGAAAATTAAGACAGTTAAAGCAGACCATCTACATAGTATGATCGCCCTCACGAAAAATCGCTATCTCCCAGACAAAGAACGCGCAAACTCTAAAACTTGTATCTGACGTTCGTTTGACAAACGTCCAACCATCGCAGCTAATAGCTCAGATACAGACAACCAACGCCTTTCTTTCGACTTCCAAACAACTAAAAACTGCTCGGTAGACAGAGTACACAAAGCTATCGTTTCGCCAGAGCGATCGCTAAATTCTACCTCATAATTTCCATCATCATAACAATCTACAATAGCCCCTCTAACACCTAGGTGTAAATTAGATTCAGGCAATGTTACTAACAATTCGACTACATCAAATAATTCTGGCACGATCGTGTTACCTCCGAACGAATAGTGTTACCAGTCTCGCCCCATTACTACCCGGTTCTACGATCCAACCTGTACGGACAATCCCCTGCTGTCCCTGTGCGCCCACAATTTCCAAGTCTACAGTATAGCGCTGTCCGTGTTTGTCGTTTAGTCCTAAAACTGCTTCAGCATCAAGAGTTTTAGATGAAATCTGTGCTAACAGCAATTCATAGTTTTCTTGGCTAAATCCTAAATGACGCTGAAATATTACAGCTTTATCGCTACCGACTGGATTATCTAAATTAAGAGCATACTCTGTTAATTTTCGAGGATCGATAACGAGATGGCTGACAAGTTCTTTCAGCTTCATGTTTGTTTAGATAACACTAATTTTAGCATCCAACAGGTTAAAGAGCTGTTTTGGGAACCCGATCGACTTTTAATTTTAGCTCTAACGTACAATAACTCATAACAACTACCACTGCGGCTCGGAAGCCATCAAAGCAGTAGCTTCATCACTCGGTAACGGCTTAGCAAAAAAATAACCTTGACCGTATTCACAGCCGATCGCCCTTAGCTTAGCTAATTGCGCCGCCGTCTCCACACCCTCCGCAATCACATCCATACCCAAAGCGTGTGCTAGCGCCACAATCGTCCGCACGATCGCCACATTCTCCCCCTCACTTCCAAGTTCCATACGCCCCACAAACGACTTATCAACCTTCAAAGTATCCGTAGGAAACCGACTCAAATAACTCAACGACGAATAACCAGTCCCAAAATCATCAATTCCTAACTTGACATTTAACGCTTTCATGTGCTTCAAAACTGCGATCGCCGACTCCACATCATCCATCACCACACTCTCAGTAATCTCCAACTTCAAACTCTCGGCACTCAAACCCGTTGTCCCCAAAATCTCCTTAATTCGCGCCACCAAATCCGGCTGAGCAAACTGCTTCCCAGATAGATTTACACTCATAATCAAAGGTCGATCGCCATCAAACATCTTCTCCCAAAGCCGTAACTGACAGCAAGCCTCCTCCAACACCCACTCACCAAGCGGTACGATCGCCCCAGTCTCCTCAGCCACCGGAATAAACTTCACAGGCGAAACCAAACCCCGCAGTGGATGCTGCCATCGCACCAAAGCCTCAAACCCAATAATCCTGCCAGTTGCCAAACACACAAACGGCTGGTAATGCAGCAAAAACTCCCGACGCTTCAGCGCCATCCGCAAATCCGTCTCCAACTGCAACCTCTCCACAGCCGCATCCTGCATCGAAGCATTAAACACCTGATACCTTCCCGTACCCAAAGCCTTCGCCCGATACATCGCCGTGTGGGCATCCCGCAGCAAATGTTCCGGCTGTTCCCTGAGACTCGCCGCAGGTTCACCCCCCACCGCAATCCCGATGCTAGCGGTGACAAATACCTCTTGCCCTCTCAATTCAAAAGGCACAATTAAAGCTTGGTGAATGCGATCGGCCAAATCCACCGCACGATCAACATCAATATTCCTCACCAAAATCGCAAAATCGTCACCCCCAACCCGCGCCACAGTATCCGTGTGGCAAAGACTGGCTCTCAACCGCAGCACCACGCCCATCAGCAGTTCATCCCCCGCCAAATGCCCCAAAGAATCATTAATCGCCTTAAACCTGTCTAAATCCAAAAACAGCACCGCAAACAAATAGGTGCTGTGGCCTCTAGTATTTGCGATCGCCCGTTCCAGAGATCTCACAAAAAAATCCCGGTTTGGTAAACCAGTCAGCGCATCGTGAAAAGCATCGTAAAGCTTTTTGTAAGCACTGATACCCACACCAGTCATCACCAAACCTAAAATCGGCGACACCAAAGGCACCCAGCCACCGACAGCAAAAATGCCAAAACCGATCGCCAACAGCCCGATCAATGTCCCACACCCAGATAATACCGCCCTCACAGGGTGCTGAATCCTCCAAGCCAGGACTCCGCCAAGTACCGCCCAAGAACAGTTCCACAAAATTTCTGCCCAGTATGGCCATAGCCAAAAAAGCGATCGCCCATCCAAAACCGCACTCAATATTTGGCTCAGCATTTGCGCGTGCAGTAGCACCCCCGGCATTTTCGGGCTTTGCTTCTGCACCGGGCTATAGGGTGTCAGAAACAAATCCCTGCTACTTGGTGCCGTTGTCCCGATTAGCACAATTTTGTCCTTCACCCAACTTGGGTCAATTTCCCCGTTCAATACCTGCCGAATACTCACTTGTCGCGCCACATTGTTAGGGGAACGGTATTTGAGCAGAATTTGGTAGCCTTTGGCATCAAGATTGGCATAGCCACCACCGTGAGATGTTAGAGGTACGAATTCCGCTTTACCCCAGTTGATTTGCTTGGGATTAACTAGGCAGTTTTGCGGTTGCAATCTGTCTTTGAGATAAAGCAAAGCTAGTTGTACAGAAAACGAGAAAGCCGTAGTTTTGTCCGGTTTCGAGACAGAAATCAAATTGCGGCGGACAACTCCGTCAGCGTCGAGTACAAAGTCGTTGAAACCGACTCGATCCGCTGGAACTCCAGGGGGCGCGGGGACTCCACGATTTTCAGAATCGCTCAATTTGGCGATCGCAACGATGTTTGGTGCTTTCAGCCCGGCCAGCAATTCCTGGTGTCCCGGTTCTTGTGGTAAATCTCGGTACAAGTCCAAACCGATCGCTCTTGGCTGGTACTTTTGCAATTTTGTCAAGGTTTGAGCGATCGTGCGATCGTCCATCGGAAATCGACCCAAAGCTTGAATATCCGCCTCTGAAATTTCCACTACCAGCAGTCGCGGATCGGGGGTATTCGATGCCTCGAAGCGCACTAAGGAGTCAAAACTGCCTAATTCCAAAATTTGCAGCCATCCCAACTGCCGAACTCCCATATTCAGTAGCGTTACCGTCGCGCCCGCCAGTATTGCAGGTAAAACCCACAGCCTCCCACCTTGAGAGCTAAAATCCAGGCGATTGGCGGCAGAAAAGAGCAATTGTAGATTTCGAGAGAATTTAGAAGTCATCCCAATGTAAAACCCAGAAAGCGGAAATCTACTGTCACAGAATTGAGCTGATTATTTGGATTGAGTGTAATTGTTTCAGAACTTGTGCCGAAACTGAGTTTGTTTAAGCTGATTGCTTGATTTAACAAAGTTTATACTAGGCTGTATAGTGCCTAAGTCCTGTTAAGGTTAAAATTTAATCGATCGACTTTAAGGATTTTTTGAGATTATGGCGAATCAACTTCCTATTCCGGTGATTGTTAACGGTGCTGGTGGCAAAATGGGCCGCGAAGTAATTAAGGCGATCGCCAATGCTGATGACCTAACCTTATTCGGGGCTGTAGACCACTCTCCTGAGTCCTTGCACGTCGATGCGGGGGAGTTAGCCGGATGCGGCCCGCTGGAAGTTCCGATCACCGATGACTTGCAAGGAATGCTGGTCTTGGCTGCTCAGGAAAAACAGTTAGGGGTGATGGTAGATTTTACACATCCTTCGTCAGTTTATGAAAATGTGCGATCGGCCATAGCTTACGGCATTCGTCCCGTAGTCGGCACTACAGGTTTGAGTACCGAGCAAATTCAAAAATTAGCTGAATTCGCTGATAAAGCCAGCACGGGCTGTTTGATTATACCCAATTTCTCGATCGGCATGGTTCTACTTCAACAAGCCGCAGTCACGGCATCTCAGTATTTTGAACACGTAGAAATTATCGAGCTGCACCACAACCAAAAAGCCGACGCTCCCAGTGGCACAGCGATTCAAACTGCCCAAATGCTAGCAGAAATGGGGAAAACTTTCAATGTGGCACAGGTTGAAGAAACCGAAAAGTTGCAGGGTGCTAGGGGATGTTTAGCCGATGAAGGGATTCGCATTCACAGCATCCGTTTACCAGGCTTAATTGCCCACCAAGAAGTAATTTTCGGCGGCGAAGGTCAAGTCTATACTTTACGACACGATACGAGCGATCGCGCTTGTTATATGCCAGGAGTATTATTATCTATACGCAAAGTCCTTGAATTGCGATCGCTCGTTTACGGCCTAGAAAAAATACTGTAGGTAATTATGCTAATTCCCTTAACCCGTCAAACCTTTCAAGAACTAATACCAGCCGTCGCCACGGGAACCCAATACAAATATACTTGGGGAAAACCGCCGGACTTTTTGAGACGAATGCTCATATCCGCCGTAGCCGTAGTTTTCCTAGTAATCATCTACAACTTCGCCGGTTCCGATGTCGGCCCCCTAGTATTAATCACCGGATTAATCGCAGGTTTATACTGGATGTGGGCCCCGATATTGTGGGCGAGTTTGAAAAATGCAGAATGCCGTAAGTATAAATATTGCGGTTTTTGGCAAGGACGAGTTTTGGATATATACATCACAGATGAAGTGACAAGTCAAGAAGAAACCGTGAATCAAAAAGGACAACTCGTAATTGTTGACAACTTAGAACCGCGAATCAACTTAGAAGTCGGCGACAAAACAGGATTTACGACTATACTGAAAGCACCATTGCAAAAAAATCATCAAGGAATTGTCCGCGGCCAAGCTGCTTTGATGTTAATCATGTCGAATCAAGAAGATTTGGGCAGGATTGCTAAAGTTTCCGATATTTACATTCCCAGCCGCGAAGTATGGGTGAGTGACTATCCTTATTTGCGTAAAGATTTGTTTATTGAAATGAGTCAGCAGATTAAAAAAGGTAGAGACAAAAAAACGGTTAATGATGATAATAGAAGCACAAAAAGGCGATCGTCCGCCGATGATTAATCCCATACGCACGGGTAGAAACCAGGCGGTTTTAACCGCGTCTACACAAACCTAACCCGGATGGTGCGCGAGTTAGGAATCCTCATCCTTTAGGGCGGGGAGTATGTCAACCTTCTCCTTCTCAACAGATTCATCATCAGCCAAACCCACACCATCCTTAAAACTCCGCAAAGTTTTGCCCAAAGCATTTCCCAACTCAGGAATTTTCTTGGGCCCAAAAATTAGCATAGCCACTACCGCAATAATGCCCAATTCAGGCAGTCCCAGACCAAACATAGACTTATCTCCTTATTCCTGTAAATCTTCCTCAATCATCGGTCGATCTGCTGATATCCTTAAAGTATCGACCTTTGTTCCTGTATTCTACAACAGTTGAATAAAGTTTTATTAAGCGATCGCCCATAGATAAAAATGTTAGACATACCCAAACCTTCCCTACGCGAACAACAACACTACCTCATCCGCGAACTAGCAGACCGGATAGAAGCAGTATGGCATCGCTACCTCGACCTCGAACCCTACCACCTACCCGCTGACTTGGGATACGTCGAAGGGCGTTTGGAAGGAGAAAAACTGATCATCGAAAACCGCTGCTATCAAACTCCCCAATTTCGCAAAATACACCTCGAACTCGCCAAAGTCGGGCCGATGCTTGACATTCTGCACTGCGTGATGTTTCCTAGACCAAACTACCCGCTGCCGATGTTTGGTACCGACATCGTAGCAGGTAAAGGCCAAATTAGCGCCGCGATCGCAGACCTTTCCCCCCTAAATTCCGATCGCACTTTATCAGAAACCTACCGCACTCGACTACAAACTCTGCCAGTCAACCAATTTTCCTGTCCCCGCCAAATTCCCGACTGGGGCGACATCTTCTCAGAATTTTGCCTATTTGTGCGCCCCGATTCCAAAGAAGAAGAAAATCGATTTCTGGACATAGTTGAATCCTACGTCGAAATTCACTGTAAACTCGCGATCGCCTCAGAACCAGTTTCTGTCGCCGAAGCATCGAAAATTCTCGACGCTCAAATTTACTACTGCACCCAGCAGCAGCAAAACGACAAAACCCGTCGCGTACTCGAAAAAGCTTTCGGTCAAGATTGGGCAGAACATTACATGACAGAAGTGCTGTTTGATTTCCCTAAATAATTGAAATATATTTACAATTATTTCCGGGAACTCGGACGCTTATTACCTGTCTTACTAGAACTCTTAGATGCCGTTTTACTTGGACTCTTAGCAGCACCTTTTGCACCCTTACCAGCGGCTAACTGACTATCATTGGCATTCGCAGGTATTCCCCCAGCAGCCCTAGTAGTTCTGAAAGTAACATTCACTCCTTCATTCGACTGTTCCAGCACCAACATCGGCGTTGGCTTTGCCTTTTGATCCCACTCAATGTGAACAATCCGACCTTGAATTGTCGGCTGCCAACTATCATGGTCATCAGAAGGACTCAGGTAAGTTTCCAAACAGTCAATAATTTGATTAATTGTCGCCGAAGTTGCCTGAGTCGGAAGTTTCATCAACTTAATTTGAATCCTAAATAGCACTCGCTTTTCGATTTTTACCGCCGGATCACCAGTTTCATATTCGATATCAAACATCGAATCCACTTGTCTGCCACTGCCAGCATTTCCAGTTTTATCCCCTACACTACCCTGAGTTGGACGCAGGGCAATACTAATTTTATCTTTGACTTTTACTTTAATTTGATTCACAATGGCAAAGTGAAAAACTTCTTCCGCCATCCGCATTCTCAGATAGTCTAAATTAAAGTCTCGTGAGTGGATAAGGTCGGGATTTTTTTCCATTTTCGACATCGTTTCCAGAGCCATTTTATATTTTTTCTGGAGTTCTCGATTTCTGAATTCCTCAAAGTTAAGCTTCTTGCTTAAGCCATCCATTTTTAGCTTGCTAAACACCGCTAAACCGACAAGCAATAACAACAGTAATCCCGACGCTCCCATCAAGAGTTGATCGGAGGGTAAACCTCCTGGTTTAGCCTGTTTGGGCTTGGGAGAGGCTACTGCCAACCTTGGTTCTACAAGGATTATTTGGGTTGACATGGGCTTTTAAAGGGTAAGATTTGACGCTATATTTATAGAATGCCCCTGAGTGAAGCTGACATTGCAACTCGATCGAGCAACATTGACCTCTTTCTACCACAATCTTTCTACAACTGGATTTCTACAACTCAAACGGGCACCCTAATTTATACTTTATCTTTAACTGCAAGCCGGTTCCCGAAATATCGGAAAATCGCATCATTGCAGCGGCAACAAGCAATGGTGAATAGTCTGTGATATATTATAGTTTATATATGTATATACTTGACTATAAAATATGTCAATCTTTATTATACGAGTGAATTTACGCAGATAAACATATCCTCCGCTAACATAACACCCAGATTCGATCGTGACCTACGAACCCCTCCACCACAAATATCGCCCCCAGACTTTTGCCGAATTAGTGGGCCAAGAGGCGATCGCCCAAACCCTCACCAGCGCCATCCTCCAAGACCGCATAGCACCAGCATATCTATTTACCGGCCCCAGAGGCACCGGTAAAACCTCCAGTGCCAGAATTTTTGCCAAATCCCTCAACTGTATTTCCACCGGCGCTCCTACCCCCACACCATGCGGCAAATGCAACGTTTGTCAAGAAATTGCCAGAGGTTCCACGCTAGATGTCATCGAAATCGATGCCGCCAGCAACACAGGAGTCGATAACATCCGAGATTTGATCGAACGCGCTCAATTTGCCCCCGTGCAATGCCGCTATAAAGTATATGTTATTGACGAATGTTTGACAGGCGATACTCAGGTACAAACTAGCCAAGGTTTCATGCGGATTGACAATCCGAACATCAAAAGAAAAAAAGTTCTCAGCTATAACGAAACTTCAAAAAATTGGGAATTCAAAAAAGTTTTGAGGTGGTTATACCAGGGTGAAAAACAAACACTGGTTATTAAGACCACCAACCGAGAAATCAGATGCACCGACAATCACTTAATCAGAACTGAACAAGGATGGATACCAGCAAACAACGTAAAAGAAGGAATGAAGATACTATCCCCTGTGAATGCGGTTGTGGTACCGTCATTTACAAATTTGGCACAGACAGACGCTTGCGGAGATTTGCCAGAGGACATCAGTTTTATAGGAATAATTTCGGAAAAAAATCCTACGACTTGGCCTCTATTCTTGAACAAGCAGAAGCCATTAGACCCCTCTGTGCCTGTGGCTGTGGACAACAAATGGAATTGCCAGAATTTTTACAAAAAAAAGGCAAAGGGATTAAAAGCATTCAGTCTCATTGGCAGCGACATCCTTACAAAAAAGGACACGGAAATTGGACTTCAAGAACAGAGAAATTTTTGGCAAATGCCGAAGCTATACAACCAGAAGTTCTTGGGCTTATTTACGGAACTTTGCTGGGAGATGGGTCAATTACCTATCCAAACAAATACAGCAGATTCCCAAGATTGGGTTGGACACACGGAGAAAAACAGCAGCAATGGTTGGAATACAAAGCCGATCATCTTTGGGCGCTGCGGCCTAAGTTACGAGTTACACCCAACCAAGGATATGGAGATATATCAGTCTGTTGCTACACAACCTGTCATCCCCAACTCAAAGATGTTTTTGAGATCGTTAAACCTGATGGAAATAAAAAACAGGTCTCCACAAATTGGTTGGATCTCGTCACTCCAGAAGGACTTGCTTGGTGGTACATGGATGATGGATCACTCAGTATTTCGCCACAAGGAAGTCCAAATATTCAAATTCATACAGAAGGATATTCTGGAGAAGAAAATCAACTCATTGCCAAGTGGCTTACAGGCTTGGGATACCCAACAACAACCAAGTTTTACACCAGGTCTAACACAGGTAAAACCTACCACTACATACATATGGGCGCTGAAACCAGCAGAAAATGGGTGGCAGACTTTAAACAGTATTCAATCCCTTCAATGGATTACAAATTCGGAGACGGTAGAATCTGTAAAAGTCGCTGGAGTAGAGAAAGTTTATGACATAGAAGTAGAAGACAACCACAACTTTGTCGCTAACGGTCTTCTGGTTCATAATTGCCATATGCTAAGTACCCAGGCATTCAACTCTCTTCTAAAAACCTTAGAAGAACCACCAAATCGCGTCGTATTCGTCCTAGCAACCACCGACCCTCAAAGAGTATTACCAACAATTATTTCTCGCTGTCAAAGATTCGACTTTCGCCGTATCGCCCTCGACTCAATGACCGCCCATTTGCATAAAATTGCCAAATTAGAAAACATTAACATAACCAGCGACGCAGTATATATGGTCGCCCAACTCGCCCAAGGAGGACTGCGAGATGCCGAAAGTTTGCTCGACCAACTAAGTTTATTTCCCGATGAGATTACAGTCGAAAAAGTTTGGGATTTAGTCGGTGCAGTTCCCGAAAACGACTTAATGGAACTGCTAGAAGCTATTAAAAAAGATGATGCCACAGCCTTAGTAGACATGACTCGTCACCTGATGAATCGCGGTCGAGAACCACTCATCGTCCTTCAGAATCTCGCCAGTTTTTACAGAGATTTACTCATCGCGAAAGCTGCACCAAAACGGTCAGATTTAGTAGCTTTGACATCAGCAACTTGGGATAAGCTGGTCAAGTTTGCGACTCATTGGGATACCGAGTTAATTTTGGCGAGTCAGAAACATTTGCAAACCCACGAAGTGCAAATTAAAAACACCACTCAGCCGCGTTTGTGGCTGGAAGTAACGCTATTGGGATTATTACCTTCAGCGATTAGAACTCAGCAGCAACCAGCAAATCAACCTGCACAAATTCAGGCATCTCAACCCAGGGTGGACACAGGATTACAGCCCCAAGGCGGGCACGCACCATCCACCGCCACTACAAAAGGGGGAAGCCAGATATCTAATATTGAACAATCTTCAGTTCCCAATTCACAAAATATTCCACCTCAGTCGCAGCCTATTGGTAATCGCACAGAAATCACATCTCCGGCACCAATTTCAGAACCTATACCAACTGCTGATACAACTGCTAATTATTCACCAACTAATTCAGTCAGCGAAATTGATCTAAATCAAGTTTGGGAACAGGTACTGAGTCGCGTGCGCCCCCTTGGTACTCAATCCCTACTTCGCCAACACGGACATCTACTAAGTTTTAGCAATGATGCAGCTTCTATTAAAATTAATTCGCCGCAGTTGCTCAAGATGGTAAAAGACAAAGTAGCTAATATTGAAGAGGCTTTTTTGCAAATCTTTAATCGTCGAGTTTCAGTGCAATTAGGTTTAAAAAATTCCAATAAAACGAATAGTTTAGAACCCAATAATTTGCCGACTTCTAAGGGAGGTATTGGAGAAAATTCTCGGAATTTCAATCCTGTGGATGATGCTAATCAACAGGTACAAAACTATGAGATTTCCGATAATTTCCCAAGCAATAGGATTGAAGTACAAAAACACCCGCCAGCCCCGGAGAATACTAGCTCCAAGCTGTCAAACGTTTCTAAACCTGTTTTGGAGACTAATGGATCGATCGCCTCTGGGAACGATTTAAACACCTTAAACACTCAAGCTGTGGCGGTGCGGACTGATGCCCAAGATGTCATGAATTCTGCCGGGGTGTGGGCTGAAATGTTTGATGGGGAAGTAGTGGATTTCTCGGATGGCTTGGAGGTTTGGGAGTCGGAAACTTTTACATGGGAATCTGAACCGGATTTACCTCAGTTGTCTTCTGAGTTAGGTGAGGATGATTTCATCGATTGGTGATGGGGCATTGGGGATTGGGCATTGGGCATTGGGCATTGGGAATTGTTCCCTGAGCGGAGTCGAAGGGCCAAGGACACAATGACTAAAGCGCTTTAACAACCTTGGCGATTGCCATAACAGGCAAGATGCCTGTTTCACAAAGAATGAGTAATCAAGTTTCTGGTTGAGTATGTGAAATGTGCAAGATTTCGCCGATCGCACAAAATCCAGCACGGGGTAGACACTGAAATAAATTTGTTAGACATCGCTTGACATTCTTTCATAATTGGGTAACTATTGAGTTGTAGTATTAGAGGTAAGCAACCTTGGAGACTCAATCAGACGTGACACTTTCGATCGGAGAAGCTGCTAAAGAGCTTGGCA
>REAP01000091.1:0-17271 GCA_004294385.1 Oscillatoriales cyanobacterium
TGCCGAACTTCCTGACATCCGTTAAATCCGTTACAGAATCCGTTGCCGAACTTCCTGACATCCGTTAAATCCGTTACAGAATCCGTTGCCGAACTTCCTTCTACTGACAACCAATAACTTTGATAATTTTCTCAGTAGGATTGAGGTCAAAAACTCTTTCACCCGCAGCATCCTTCCCCCAAAAAGCAATAGCATCAGTAGTCGATCGCAAAAACCGACCAGTATTAGTTAAAAGTTTGACATCAGAACCAGGAACAGCGCGCAACAGACCAACCAAAACATCTTTAGGTTCAGCAAAACGGAAAGCTTGAGTACCAATTTCACCACGATTAGTCAGTCGGACAGAACCAGCAGGCATTCGTTTAGCCCAACCCAACTCCGAAAATAGCACCAAACTGTCATCTGGGTTAACAGTCACACAACCCACCAACTCTTCTTGCTTTCGCAGCCGCGTCGCTTGAGAACCCTGGGCTGTGCGGCCCATTGGCGGTAATTGCTCGTCATTCACCTCAAACCGGAGGACTCGGCCCCCAGTCGTCGCGATGGCCACCTGTTCGCCGACTTTGGTGAGACTGGCCCAACGTAGTCGATCGTCCTCCTTGAGTTTAACCACAGTGACACCGCGATTAGTCAAATCAGCAAACTCAGAAAGTTGGAGACGCTTAATTTTTCCTTGTTGAGTCAGAGTTACTAAGTCCGTCGCTTCCGAATTTTCAGGCAAAACAAAGTGTGCGACGGTGAGTTCGGAAAAAGTTTGACCGGCACTTTCTTTGGCGGCTGATGGCGAAAGCAAACTGACAATCGGCGTTCCTCGATCGCGCCCACTGCTGGTTGGAATATCTGCGACTTTCAGCGGGTAAGCCTTACCGCTGGGAATTAAGACGACTAAATTGCGATCGGTTTTAGTCTGGGTGGCGGTGACAATAAAATCTTCATTTTTTTCTAAAGCTTGAACCGACTTTGGATTTTTAGCACGAGTGCGATCGGCTACAGGTAATCTTCGCACATAATGTTTGTGACTAAACTCAACAATGGTTTCCTCAACTTCCAAAATCGGCAACAACTGAGGCGTAGACAATTCGGCTGGTGATAATGGCAGTACCGATTTGTTTTTGCCAGAAAGTTTTGATTCCTCCTTTGTCCCACGTCCAGCCCCATTCACCAATCTAGTCCGGCGCGGGTCATTATATTTGCGTTTGAGCGATCGGAATTCCTTCTTCAAAGCCTTCAAAAACTCATGTCTGTCGCCCAACAGTCGTTGCAATTCTTGAATTTTCGCCAATAACTCATCCAACTCAGACTGCAAATTTTGCCTTTCCAAACCAGTCAGTCGGCGCATCGGCATCGATAAAATCGCATCAGATTGACTTTCGCTCAAATTGAGCCGAATTTGGAAATTGGCCTTAGCAGTAGTACCATCAGGAGCATTACGGAGAATCTCGATCGCCACATCCAGATTAGTCAAAGCCAACATCAACCCTTCCACAATGTGACAGCGCCGTTCAGCCACCTGCAACTCGCAATTGTAGCGACGAGTCAGAGTCACCTCCCGAAAATCCAGAAATTCCCGCAACAATTGCCGGAGAGTCAACTGTCGGGGCTGGCCGTTGACAATTGCCAGCAAAATCGCGCCAAAATTAGTTTGCAAGTCAGTCTGTTGATAAAGACGAGCTAAAACAGCTTCTGGGGCAAATTCCCGTTTGAGTTCAATCACAACTCTAATACCATCGCGATCGCTTTCGTCCCGCAAATCAGCAATCCCATCAAGTCGGCCCGCATTTACCAATTCCGCCACCTTCTCAATCCAAGCAGCCTTATTAACCTGAAACGGAAACTCCGTCACCACCAGCGCCGTTTTAGTCTTGATTTTGCGATTACCAACCACTTCCTCAACCCCAACCACACCCCTCACCGCAATACTGCCTTTACCCTTCGTGTAGGCATCAACAATGCCCTCTGTAGCGATAATTTCCCCTGCCGTCGGGAAATCCGGGCCCGGAATTAGTTCCATCAACTTCTCATCTGAGAGTTCAGGGTTTTCAATCAAAGCAATTAAACCATCCACCACCTCCCCCAAATTGTGTGGCGGAATATTCGTTGCCATCCCCACAGCAATGCCAGTACAGCCATTCAGCAACAGAAAAGGCAACTGTGCCGGCAATACAGTCGGTTCTTGCTGCGAACTGTCAAAATTAGCAGTAAAATCAACAGTGGCATCGCCGACAAACGTTAGCATGGCTTCATGTGCGATCGACGCCAGTCTAGTTTCGGTATAGCGCATAGCAGCCGCCGGATCATTGTCCACCGAACCAAAATTGCCGTGACCCGCAACTAAAGGATAGCGGCTCGAAAACTCTTGAGCCATGCGTACCAAAGCGTCGTAAACCGATTGATCGCCGTGAGGGTGATATTTGCCCAAAACATCTCCCACTACCCTGGCACACTTGCGGTAGGGGCGGTCTGGAGTCAAGCCAAGTTCGTGCATCGCGTACAAAATTCGGCGGTGAACGGGTTTTAAACCGTCGCGGACATCAGGCAACGCTCGCCCGACGATCACACTCATGGCATATTCAAGGTACGATTGCTGCATCTCGGCGTGCAGAGCCGTAGAAATTACTTGCCCGGAAAGTAGGTTTAGTTGTTTAGCCATGAGTCCTTATGTCCGTTAATTCCTGAGTGCTAGAGCAAGAGTCAATGCGATCCTGAGAGCTTGCCTATGCTTTTTACCATGTTTTATATTAAAAAATTCTCGCGTGTTCACACCGAGAATTGTCAATCAACATTGCTTTATTTTAAGAGCAAGTAGGAAACAAAGACTTGTCAAATACGGGTTTTGCAGAGTTCCCAGCCTATGGCACCAAAAACACTCCTTCAGTAACGAGCGCGCTAAAGCCACTGAGCTTGTGACGCTCCCACACTAATTGCAAGCAATATAGTTTGGGCATCTGAGTCCTGTAAAGGATATCTAGATCTTCCTTTGAGATACTCCAAAAGTTTCTCTCTACGGCGTTTTATAGTGAGGAACACGTCCAGCCCCACTGAGATCCAATCATATCAAAGATGGTTGATTTCGGTCGTGAAGGTCTCCTGTCCTCCGGAATCGGTCAACCTCCCCACCGAAATCAACCTGGCTTTCATCCCACACGAATCTGTAAACGATATGCTGTGGGGATTCCCGCCGAGCTAGCTAAAAAATTGTCAGCTATACTGACCCAGCCTAAGTCTTAACTGATATCAATTCCGGTTGCACCGGAATGATGTTGACGGTTAACTGTTAACCGTTAGCAGTCAACAGTCAACAGTCAACAGTCAACAGTCAACTCAGAGTTTCCCACTTACCGAATATTTTTATGAAAACCGTTCTGATTGTAGAGGACGATTTAGTCAATGCCCGGGTCTTTTCCAAAATTCTGACCAAACGGGGAGGCTTAGCCGTAAAGCACACAGAGAATGTAGAAGAAGTGATGCAAATTGCCGCATCAGGAGAAGCAGACCTGATCTTAATGGATGTATCCCTTTCACGCAGCGTGTACCAGGGAAAAGCAGTTGATGGCATCAAAATCACCCAACTGCTCAAAGCCGACCCCCAAACAGCCTCTTTACCAATTATCTTGGTAACAGCCCATGCAATGGCTGGAGACAGAGAAACCTTTCTCGATCAGAGTGGCGCAGATGGCTATATCTCCAAACCCGTAGTAGACCACCAAGAATTTGTCAACCAAATCAAAGCCCTACTCCCCCAGGAATAAGGCAAGTTAACAGTTAACCGTCAACAGTTAACCGTTTCGACATTTGCACCATACCAATGCAGCCGGAAACGATATCAATCAAACTATTTGAGATTTGAGACTTCAGACCTGAGATTATCCCGCAGTTTAATCCAAAATCCAAAATCTCAAATAGTTTGATTTATCACTCAAAACCGAAAATTACGATTCATCATCGTCATAATCATCGTCGTCGTCATCATCGCCGAGATCGAAATCATCATCAGGCTCGTTAGCGTAGCCCTCGGAGAGGTTCGCCCCGATCGCATCATCCTCCACCTCAGCCACAAAATCATCATCCCCAATCTCAACCTCCTCCCCAAAATCATCATCAACCTCAACCTCCGATGCCTTAGTTGGCACACCAAAATTGCTCTCGATCGTATAAGCACGACGCGCAGTCCGGTCATCAACCACCCCATCCTCCGGCAAATCCCGAACATCATCATCAAACAAAGCACCATCCCCCGAAGCATCAAAATTCCCCTGATCCTCATAGGCATTGAAGCCAGTCCCAGCCGGAATCAAACGCCCGATAATCACATTCTCCTTCAGCCCGCGTAACCAGTCAGACTTACCCTCGATCGCAGCCTCAGTCAAAACCCGCGTCGTTTCTTGGAAAGAAGCAGCCGAAATAAAGCTATCAGTATTCAACGAAGCCTTCGTAATCCCCAGCAACACCGGAATATAATCCGCCGGCGCACCACCAGTGATTGACATCGCCTCATTCACCTGCTCAACTTGGCGCAACTCCACCAACTCCCCAGGAAGCATCGTAGTATCCCCACCATCCTCCAGCCTCACCTTATTAGTCATCTGTCGCACAATCACCTCAATGTGCTTATCAGAAATATCAACACCCTGGGACTGATACACCGCCTGGACCTCATTCACCAACAAAGTCTGCACCTGCTGGAAACTCTCCAAAGCAGCCTCATAGGTCGGTTTCCGCTCCTTCAGCACATGGAAATAGACCTCCAAAATCTCGTGAGGATTCGCCGGCCCATCAGTCAAAGCCTCCGCCGCACCCACACGCTGACCATCAGAAATAATCGGATTCTGACCAGGTAACAAAGGATACTCCTCAATCCGACCATCATCCTCCACCACTCGGAGTTCCACCACATCCCCATCAGCCTCCACCTGAGCCACCCCAGGACGTTTTGCCAAAATACAAGCCTCCTTCGGTTTCCGAGCCTCCAATAGCTCCTCAATCCGTGGCAAACCTTGAATAATGTCCCCAGTCTTGGCTCGTTCAAACACCAAAATCACCAGGTTGTCTCCCCGCTGCACCAAATCCCCATCATCCACATGGAGGACAGCGCCGGCAGAAACTCGATAGGGACGAGCAATCCGCAACATCACCTTTGCCGACTCCTCCGGCTTAGTCGGAGCGATAACTTTCACCACTTGACCGGATTCCTCCAAGAAAACCCCAGGCGCAATCTCAGTACCAGCCACCAACAATTCACCGGGAGTGACATCAGGAACCCCAGCCACATCAATAGTGACCGCATCCACATCCCGCATCACCAACAAGCGACGCACAGGTTCCCCCATTTTTTCCCGAATACCCCGGACAATGCCAGCTTCCTTACACAGGATTTCCGTCCGCGCCACCACAGCACCAGGAGCGATTTCTTGACCATCCTCCACCAACAATCTCGTATTCGTACTGCCTTGGGTCGGGTCAGCTGACACATCCCGACGCAGCGCCAGAGATTCCAAAATCACCAACTGCAAACGCAAAGGCTTCGACTCAGGTGCCCCATCCTCATCATCCAAAGTAGCCAAAGAACTACTAGCAACAGCCGTGACATTTTCTGTCCAAGCCGGCCCCGAACCATCAGCCCCAAAAGCAGTAGCCTCATCCTCATCCGGTAGAAGTTCGATGTCCGCCGCCAACTGTGGAGCATCCGTGCCGATTTCCAAAATAAGCTGTGTCCGCAATAGTTCCAATCCATCCACAGACTTGACTCGCTCACCATCCTTGTAAGGCAATCGTTGAACAGCCTTCAGAGAGATTGACTCATTCAGAGCAGTCTGAGAAGGCACCGGAGGTTTGTCGGGTACAGGGAATTCCACCACAGGACGCAACAGTAATGCTGGGCCTTCGGGAGTTTCGATGTATTCGGCATAACCCAACTCCGATGCGATTAAACCAGGAATGACCTCTTGACCAGCATTCACGATTTGACCTTCCCCGATCGCCAAAGGTGGTCGATCGCAAGCGTGCAATTCACCTGGCTTAATAACTATCTCGCGCAGGATGTCATTTTTCTGTGTCACCTCCACCGCACCACTGGTTTGACAGAAAATATCCTTAACCACCTCAGTACCAGCTTCGACATATTGACCGTCTTCCACCAAAAGTAGCGAAATGTCCTTATTCACCTCATGACACTCTTCCGGTATCCACAGCAGAGTGCCACCGCGTACCACCTCATAGCCCAGCTTAGCCTTGCCGCGTTTGTGAACTTCCACCCCAGCGTATTTGACAATACCTCCAGTAGCAGTGCGGTAACTGTCATCCAGGAGTTCCGCCACAACCTCCCCATTGATAACTTTGCTACCAGGAACCGTTTTCAGCGAGAACCGTTGATTCGATGCAGTCTCAATCACATAGTGCTCCCGGCCGCCAATGGTTTGAGCGCGGACTACTGCTTGGTCCAACAAAACCTGAGCAGTAATAATCTCAATTTCACGCTCATCAGCAATGCGAACCACGCCACCATGTTCCGACACCAGCTTCGTTTCGGCGATGACACTATTGGCTGCGATGCGATCGCCATTTTTGATAGCCGGTTCCGCACCGGGTGGCAAATTATACACCTCCCCCGACAGAATCCACACGAGTCCACCCTTGCTAGCAGTCCGAGTAGTATTCCCCTGTCTGTCCGTCTTTTCTTCTGGAATCAAATCAGCAAACTTCGCTTCTCCTGCCAAATCGGATGACACATCCTTCGTGACTTTTTCTGTGGTTTTACGAGCTGCACGACCCGCGATCGGCACTTCTGCTAAGATTTGACCTAATACTGCCCGTTGTCCATCTCTTACCATGACAGTGGAACCTTGGGCGATCGCCAGTTCAATCTTCAGCTTTTGATTTTTCGCCCCAGATTTCCCTTCCTCAAAGCCATCACCCTCCAGCACCAACTTACCGCTACTTTCGGCCACCAAAGCTTCTTCACCATGTCTGGTACGGAAGGAACGAGTGCGGAGACCTTTGAATTTGACACTTCCGGGGAATGGTGCCCGTTCTTGTTTAGCCACCTCACCAGTGAAAACCCCCCCGGTGTGGAAAGTACGCATAGTCAGTTGAGTTCCCGGCTCCCCGATCGACTGAGCAGCAATAATCCCGATCGCCTCACCCATATCCACCATTTTCGAGTGAGCCAAACTCCAACCATAGCAATGTTGACAAACCGAACGAGTAGCTTCACAGGTCAAGGGCGATCGCAGATATACCTCCGCCACCTCAGCCTTACCAATCTCCAGCGCCAACTCCTCCGTTATCGGTTGATTACGAACCGCCCTCTCGTTCTCAAAGGCCACGATTTTGCCAGTTTTGGGATGAACCACATCCGCAGCAAATACCCGCCCCAACAACCGCTCTCTCAGGGGAATCAACACCGTCGCCCCATCCATCATCGGTCGCACCTTAATGCCCCGCTGCGTCCCACAATCAAACTCCCGCACAATCACATCCTGAGCCACATCCACCAACCGACGAGTCAGATAGCCAGAATCCGCTGTCCGCAAAGCAGTATCCACCAAACCCTTCCGCGCACCGTAGGAAGAAATGATGTATTCAGTAACAGTCAACCCCTCACGGAAGTTAGTCTTAATCGGCAAATCAATAATCTCTCCTTGAGGATCCGCCATCAATCCCCTCATCCCCACAAGTTGCCGCACCTGCGAAATATTACCCCGCGCCCCAGAGAAAGCCATCATATACACCGAATTCAAAGGGTCAGTAGCACGGAAGTTTTTGACCACTTCATCCTTCAGGTCTTCGGAGGTACTGTTCCAAGTATCAATTACTTTTTGGAAGCGTTCCACTTCAGTGATTTCGCCCCTGGTGTATCGTTGTTCGGTAATTCGGATTTCTTCTTCGGCTGCATCCAAAAGCGCTCGTTTTGATGGTGGAACTTGCAAGTCATCAACACTGATGGAAACCCCGGCTCTGGTTGCAAACCGAAAGCCCAAATCCTTCAATTTATCAGCCATCTGTGCCGTCCGAGATGTCCCATGATGTGTGAAAAACCAAGAAATCAACTTCTTCAATTGACCCTTGTCAACAACCCGATTGCGAAAAACAATACTATTATTATCTGTTGTCATTTTTTCGATTGTCCTTTATTAGTTCAGTGTTGACTGTTGTGAGTTATTAGTTATTGGGAATGGGGAATTGGGAATTGGGAATTGGGAATTGGGAATTGGGAATTGGGAATTGGGAATTGGGAATGGGGAATTGGGAATTGGGAATTGGGAATGGGGAATTGGGAATTGGGAATTGGGAATTGGGAATTGGGAATTGGGAATTGGGAATGGGGAATTGGGAATTGGGAATGGGGAATTGGGAATTGGGAATTGGGAATTGGGAATGGGGAATTGGGAATTGGGAATTGGGAATTGGGAATTGGGAATTGGGAATTGGAACTAACCCATGCCCAATTCCCTATGCCCCATGCCCAATTCCCTATGCCCCATGCCCCATGCCCTATGCCCTATGCCCAATGCCCAATGCCCAATGCCCCTAATTATTAATCACCGACAAAATCGTCTGATGATAAATAATCCTCCCCGCCGTAGTGCGAATATACTGATTAATCACATTCCCATTCTCATCCTCCCGAACTCGACGGAATTTGTACTCCTTAGTTAAAGCACCATTCGATGAGCGTTCCGTTTTCAGCGGTTCTCCCTCTGGTTCCCCACTATCTATCTCTCCTTGGAATCTGACCCAGATAAGAGAGTGCAAATCCACAACCTTTTGCTCATAGGCTACAACCACATCATCCAGATTCGCAAAAAACTTATCTGCTCCTTTTTGACCGTGGGGATTATCTGCTGTCAAGTAATAGCAACCGAGTACCATATCCTGAGAAGGCGTGACAATTGGTCTACCCGTAGCCGGCGACATAATATTATTAGAAGCCAACATCAACAACCGAGCCTCAGCCTGAGATTCCAAGGACAAAGGAACGTGAACAGCCATTTGGTCGCCATCAAAGTCAGCGTTAAAAGCTGGACAAACTAGGGGGTGAAGTTGAATCGCCCTTCCATCCACCAAAATCGGTTCAAAAGCCTGAATCCCCAACCTGTGCAAAGTTGGTGCGCGGTTCAGCATCACAGGGTGTCCTTCAATCACCTCTTGCAGCACCTCCCAAACCCCCGGATCATTGCGCTGAATCATCTTCTTAGCCGCTTTGATGTTGTTCACCAACCCCTGACGAATCAAACGGTGGATGACAAAAGGCTGAAAAAGCTCGATCGCCATTTCTCTAGGCAAACCACACTGATGAATCTTCAGTTTCGGCCCGACAACAATTACCGAACGTCCAGAATAGTCAACTCGTTTACCCAACAAGTTTTGCCGGAAACGTCCTTGTTTCCCTTCGATAATATCTGACAAAGACTTCAGCGGGCGATTGTTTGCACCTACCACTGTTCGGCCTCGTCGTCCATTATCAATCAGCGCATCCACTGCTTCCTGCAACATCCGCTTTTCGTTACGGATAATGATTTCTGGCGCGAGGATTTCTTGCAGTCTTGCTAAGCGATTATTGCGGTTAATTACTCGGCGATAAAGGTCATTCAAATCCGAAGTAGCAAAACGTCCACCATCCAACTGAACCATCGGCCGCAAATCTGGAGGAATCACCGGAATCACCGACAACACCATCCAGTCGGGATGAGAACCAGTTGCAATAAAGTTGTCAATTACTCGCAAGCGTTTAATTAACTTGGCGCGTTTTTGACCCTTAGCATTCGCAATATCTTCCCGCAACTTTTCCGCTTCTGATTCCAGGGGAATATTTTGCAGCAAAACTTGCAAAGCTTCAGCGCCTATGCCAACTTCTACCCCTGTAAGTGTGGAATCTTCGCTGTAGAGTTCATCTTCTATTTCCAGCCAAGCATCTTCTGTCAGCAATTGTTTGTATTGCAGCTTGTCGGCATTCCCTGCATTCAACACAACATAGGCGTTGAAATAAACAATTTGTTCGACATCTCGCAGGGGCATATCTAATAGAATTGCCATGTAACTGGGGATGCCTTTGAGATACCAAACGTGAGCTACTGGAGCTGCTAATTTTATAAATCCCATGCGGTGGCGACGAACGCGAGATTCAGTTACTTCAACACCGCATCTTTCGCAAACAATGCCTCTATGACGAACTCTTTTATACTTGCCACAATGACATTCCCAATCTTTTGCAGGCCCAAAAATGCGCTCACAGAATAAGCCATCCATCTCAGGTTTCAAGGTTCTGTAATTTATCGTCTCGGGTTTTATGATTTCTCCCACCACCTGACCATTGGGTAAAGTTCTCTCTCCCCACTGTCGAATTCTTTCTGGTGAAGCTAACCCAATCTTGACGTAATCAAAGCGTTGTTCTATCTTAGCCATTGTGACTCCAATTGATGATTTACAGTCGATTATTTGTGGTAATTTATCTTTTTCGTGGCTAATTTGCCGAGTTCAAATCAATATTATTCTCCTCTATATGTGACATTATTTTTAATATCATGAATGACACTTCTGGACACCCCAAATTCCTGAGCTATTTTGGAAATGGATTCTCCTGCTTGAATTCGTTCTCTGATTTCAAGAGCTTGAGCAAAAGTAAATTTGCGATCGAGATATCCACCCATGCGAGGGACTGGAACCTCCTCGCCATCTTCTTTCCAAGTGAAGTGATACTTAATACAATGTATGGTGTGACTACCAACACTATATTCCTGTGCTATATCTTTCATTCTCTCTCCTGCTGCTAGCTTTTGCCGAATTTCTCGCACCTTTTCCCAGTCTAATTTGGCATTGGAAAGGGGATGACTTTTGCCTTGAGTGCGTCCTTTCTTAGAAGCATCTAATGAATTTTGGGAACGAGTACCACCCCAAAGGTGTTCTGGATTAATACAACTGGGATTGTCACAGGTATGACAAGCGTCGATTGAAGTCGGAATTACACATCCTAATTTCTCTGCTAAAACAGCACGAGTCACTGATTTCGATTTTCCATTTTTCAAGTATCTGCCATAACCTTGACCGTCCTTTGCACCTTGAAAAATTATGCAGCGGTTGTCCTGAATTTCTCCTAAAAAACCGGGGGGGACTGTAATGAAGTTATTGGGAATATTTGTCTGAAGTATCTTGGTAATAGTTTCATGTTGTACGCCATACTCTTTTGCTAGGTGGCTTTTGATGGTTCCAGCTAAATATTTAGTCTGAATTTCTCGTAGTTGTGCGATCGAGAGTTTACCAATACCTGGAATACTTTTGCGTCTGGGAGTTTTGCGATCGCGCCCCATCATCTGCCCGGTATTTTCAGCCGCAGTTCCAGCTACGAGATGTGCCGGGTTGATGCAGCTTGGGTTGTCACAGGTGTGGCACGCAAAATGACCGGAATCGAGGAATCCTGCTATTTTTGATTCGAGGACTAATCGGTGGACTAATACCGTTTTGCCATCGATCCACTTGCGCCCGTAACCGTTGCCAAATTTACTCCCTTGCCAATTAATACAACCGGTCGATCGGTCAATTTCTCCTTCAATGCCTGGGACAACTGTTACAATCGTCATGTCAGCGGCTCTCCCTTTTAGAGCGTTGATTCGCCTCAGTAGTGGTACGAAAACTGCTGAGGCATTCAATTTGAGATGGTTGATTTGAGATTTTAGATGGAATGTTACCAAAAATCGACCATCGACCATCAACCATTAGACATCTCCTAAAAAGCCAGCTTTGAACAGGCAAGATGCCTGTTCCACAAGAATTATGGGAGACGTCTATTGACTATCCCTACATATCATCGTCACCTTCATCACGGGAAAGAGATTCGTAGGTAGGCCGATTGGGCGATCGCCTGTTACCGACATCTGCCATCAAATCGACCTCAACGTGCTCACTACCCTCATCAGTGGTGTTGACTTTGTGCACAGCAATATCCAAGCACAAAGACTGCAATTCTCGCATCAACACCTTGAAAGACTCAGGAGTACCAGGGCGCGGAATCGATTTGCCTTTGACGATCGCATTTAAAGCCTCATTTCGACCCTGCATATCATCCGACTTGACAGTCAACAACTCTTGCAAAGTATAAGCAGCCCCAAAAGCTTCCAAAGCCCAAACTTCCATTTCCCCAAACCGCTGTCCGCCTTGTTGAGCTTTACCACCCAAAGGCTGCTGCGTTACTAGGGAGTATGGCCCCGTGCTCCGGGCGTGGATTTTGTCATCTACCAAGTGGACGAGTTTGAGCATATAAGCGATACCGACAGTGACAGGGCGATCGAATGCTTCACCAGTCCGGCCATCATAGACAATGGTCTTACCAGGATGTTTTTCATTGAAAACCCAGGGTTTACCAGTTTTCTCTCGCGCTTCCTCCAACTTACCGTGGACGGTTTCACGAGATTTTTCAGCCCCGTGCATTTCATCAAACGGCACCATCTTAAAGCGCATGGACAGATTTTCGCCCGCCCATCCCAACAAGCATTCAAAAATCTGACCCACATTCATCCGAGAAGGTACACCCAAAGGATTCAACACCATGTCAACTGGCGTACCATCGGGTAAATAAGGCATATCCTCCTTCGGCAAAATCCGAGAGACAATCCCCTTATTCCCGTGGCGGCCGGCCATTTTGTCGCCGACTTGAATCTTCCGCTTTTGGGCGACATAAACTCGGACTACCATGTTTGCGCCGGGGGGAAGTTCGTCTCCTTGTTCACGGGTAAAAACGCGCACGTCTACAACGCGGCCTTTTTCACCGTTGGGAACTCTCAGGGAATTGTCGCGGACATCTCTGGCTTTTTCACCAAAAATTGCTCTCAACAGTTTTTCTTCCGGTGGTTGGTCAGATTCACCTTTGGGAGTAACTTTACCAACGAGGATGTCGCTGGCTTCTACCCAAGCCCCTTTGCGAATAATCCCTTGTTCGTCTAATTGCCGCAAAGCGTCTTCGCCGACGTTGGGAATTTCGCGGGTGATTTCTTCGGGGCCGAGTTTGGTTTGGCGGGCTTCGATTTCATACTTCTCAATGTGGATGGAAGTATAAACGTCTTCGTACACCAAGCGTTCGCTAATCAACATCGCATCTTCGTAGTTGTAGCCTTCCCAAGGCATATAAGCGACGAGAATGTTGTGTCCGAGGGCTAGTTCTGCGCCTTCGGTGGATGAACCGTCGGCGAGGACTTGACCGGTCACAACCCGATCGCCCTCATAACTCAAAGGACGTTGATTTAAACAAGTATCCTGGTTAGAACGCTGATATTTTTGCAACTCATGTTCGATACAGCCAGCATACTTTTGCTTAAATGCCGAATGATTTCTAGCCCGGAGTTCATCAAAATCCCGAATCATGAAATGCTCTTCACCGCTGCTGGATTCAGCTTCTGGCGCTAGGGTTTTGACAATGATCCGCGTCGCATCAATATAGACGACTTCGCCATTCGTCCGAGAAACCACCACCATACCGGAGTCTCTGGCTGCTTGAGCTTCCAAACCAGTTCCGACAAGGGGCCGCTCTGGTTTGAGCAGAGGAACAGCTTGGCGCTGCATATTAGAGCCCATCAGAGCTCGGTTGGCGTCATCATGTTCCAGGAATGGAATCATCGAAGTAGCGACGGAGACGATTTGGACTGGCGAAATTGCCATGTAGTCCACTTGCATCGGCGTAGTCGTCGTAAATTCTTGGCGGTAACGAACGGCTACGGTTTCGCCCAACAAATTATTGTTTTCGTCGAGGCTAATATCACCGGGCGCAACTCGCAAGTCATCTTCTTCATCGGCTGTCATGTAAACGGGGGCTTTATCCCGCAGCACTTGTCCTTTTTCGACTGGATAAAAAGGAGTTTCAATGAAGCCATAGGAGTTGACTCGCGCGTGGGTAGCGAGGGAGCCGATGAGTCCGGCGTTGGGGCCTTCTGGTGTTTCGATCGGGCAAATCCGACCATAGTGAGATGGGTGAATATCCCGCACCGCAAATCCAGCTCGTTCGCGGGTCAAACCACCTGGTCCTAGGGCTGACAGTCGGCGTTTGTGGGTCAGTTCTGCCAACGGATTTGTCTGATCCATAAACTGAGACAATTGAGATGAACCGAAGAACTCCTTAATCGCTGCTACTAGGGGTTTTGGATTCACTAGAGATGCTGGACTCAAAGAGTCGGAATCGGAGACTGTCATTCTTTCGCGGATGATTCGTTCCAAGCGGTTGAGTCCGACTCTGACTTGGTTTTGCAGCAGTTCGCCGACACTTCTCACCCGACGGTTTCCTAAGTGGTCGATGTCGTCTGTTGAGCCGATGTCGAATTCTAGGTTAATCAAATAGTCGATCGCCGTCAGAATATCTTGGGATGTCAGTACCCGCGTTGTATCTGGAATGGTCAAGTTCAACTTTTTGTTGAGTTTGTAGCGTCCAACTCGACCTAAATCGTACCGTTTGGGGTCGAAGAAACGCGAATTGAGCAGTTGTTCGCCACCTGCTACGGTGGGGGGTTCACCTGGTCGGAGTTTGCGATAGAGCTCCATCAGGGCTTCTTCTTCGCCGAATTGTCCTTCTTTTTCGATCGTCTTTTGGAAGTATTCGGGATGGCGCAGACTGTCGTAGATTTCGCCGTCTGTGAGTCCTAGGGCTTTGAGTAGGACTTGAGCGCTGAGTTTGCGGGTTTTGTCGATTCTGACCCAGACTAAATCGTTTTTGTCTGTTTCAAATTTCAGCCATGCGCCACGGTTGGGAATCAGAGATGCGTTGTAGGAACGACGGCCGTTTTTGTCGGTTTCTGATTTGTAGTACACTCCGGGCGATCGCACGATTTGATTAACAATGACTCGTTCAGCGCCGTTGATAATAAACGTACCCCGTTCTGTCATCAACGGCAAATCACCGATGAAAACTTCTTGTTCTTTGATTTCGCCGGTTTCTTTGTTAATCAAACGGGTGGGGACGTACATTTGCACTGAGTAGGTGCTATCCCGCCGTTTTGCTTCGTCTACGTCGTATTTGGGGCGCTTTAGTTTGAAGTCTTTGCCGATGAAGTGTAGTTCCAGCTTACCTGTGTAGTCTGTGATTGGCGAAAAGCTGTCTAGTTCTTCGATTAGTCCGGCTTCTAGGAACCAGCGAAAACTTGCCCGCTGAATTTCGATCAGGTCGGGTAAGGTGAAGGCAAATTCTGTGTAGTCTTTAGTGGTCATGGGTGTCCTTTTTGGGCGATGGCTTTAGCTTTTTACATTGCGCCTAGCAGGCGCATTTTTACCTTGCTTTCGTTTTTTTGATGGATTGTGTGAGAGAATTTATATGATATTTTCGATCGCCTGTCACAGGGCTGCAACGGTTATTTTTGCGGGTTGCTCGCAGTGGATTATTGCTGATTTTGGCTTCGATAGAGATACTTTCAGCTCTGACCTCTTGGTGTTCTAATGTAAATTTGCTACACATTTTCGTCCTAGAATTTACTTTTAAGCGATCGCCAAATTGCTGAAGTTCCAAGTTTGTTTTGATGTGTATTTTTCAGGTATTAGTTGAAGTTTTTCTCTAACCCGAAGGTACAATGCGGGAGTTGCGCTGGCAGTTTCCGAGAAACTGGGGGCGTTTTAGGTAGGAAGGAGTACGCCAATCCTCGATCGGCTCGTTGTTTTAATTATAGGGCGCAAATCCGATGGATAGCCAACTTTAAAGCATAACATATTTTTGGTGTAGCCTGCTGCCGTTTCCTGGTTGTGGATGAAAGTTTCTACCTTGCTCTCCTTTAACTCACTTTTTTTCCTCGTTCTCATAAAAACTTTCTCGGCAGTTAGGAAGTTCTTAATTGCTAAAACCGTTGATTTTATTGCATTTCTTTTCTTCCTTCTTCCTTCTTCCTTCTTCCTTCTTCCTTGCTGCTGCTATATTTTCAGCTTTCGTTACAGCGAAAGCCCGAATAGCTGACAGGCATTTTCTGTTGTTTGCTGGGACAAAGTTAAGAGAGAAACTCCCCTCAATTTAGCAACTTGCTCGGCTACGTGGTAGACGAAAGCAGGTTCATTGCGTTTTCCCCGCTGGGGTACAGGGGCGAGAAAAGGGCAATCTGTCTCAACTAGAATGCGATCGCTATTTACCATACAAGCTGATTCTTGTATTTGTAAAGCTTTTTTGAAGGTGACAGTTCCGCTAAAACTGATGTAGAAACCCAGATCCAAAAACCACTGGGTTTCTTCGGGTGTCCCTCCCCAGCAGTGCATGACTCCGCGTACCGGGCCACGAGTTTGCCAAAAATCCCTCAGCATTTCTGCCATTGGGGCGGCGGCGTCGCGACAGTGGATAATCACCGGTTTGTCAAGTTGCTGGGCGATTTCAAGCTGTGCCTCAAACACTTTAAACTGGTGTTCTCGATCGTCACCTTTATGAAAGTCTAGTCCGGTTTCGCCGATCGCCACTACTCTGTCATCCGAACTCGCCAATTCCCTAATCTGACTTGCAGTCTCGTCTGTCCACTTAGCGGCGTCTAGGGGGTGGAGTCCAACGGCAAATGAGACTTCTGGAAACTGATTTGCGATCGCCTGAATTCCAGCAAACTCTTCTGGTTCTACACAAGAATGAACCAAATGAACTACGCCAGTTGCGCGCCAGCGTTCTCGAATGGTTTCTAACTCAGATTTGTACGTGTCAAAGTTGATATGAACGTGGGTGTCGATGAGCTGCATGAGTGAAGCAGAATAGATGGGGGAGAGGGCGAGAGAAGAGGAGAATTGAAGAGTTGGAAAATTTTCCGTTACAGAATCTGTTGCCGAACTTCCTTCAATCCGTTACATCCGTTACAAAATCCGTTGCCGAACTTCCTTTCTTAAGATGCTACGACTGTTTCGTGGGGCTTGAGAGTTCTTGCCAACCGGGACTTTTTGCGATCGCCGTTGTTGCGGTGAAGTACACCTTTTTTGACAGCCTTATCGATTTTGCTGTAAGCCTCTGACATCCGCAATTGAACTTCTTGCATCAATTCAGGAGTTGGAGCAGCGGCGTACTTCTCAACTGTTACAAAATACTTCTTCATCAGAGTTTTGACTGCTGACTTATAAGACTTGTTGTACAAACGGTTGCGTTCGGCGATTTTGACACGTTTAACGGCGGACTTAATATTTGCCATAGTTCAGTTAGTGGAAGTAGGTATTCGTTTTGCTTGACACTCCCCGGCATTAACGCACTGGGATTTTTGACACTCCCCAGCAGTCAAGGCGAGGGGATTCTTGGTTCTGCGACATACCTTAAAACTATCTATCCTTGCGGCAGTGTTTAAACCAGGTATCCGT
>REAP01000091.1:17280-42064 GCA_004294385.1 Oscillatoriales cyanobacterium
CTGTGTGCCCCACAGTACATTTTAGAAATAAAAAGTTTAGTCTCTGATTTTGGCTGACATTAGTTAGCCCAGCTATGTTTTTCGTGGTTTTCGCCACCCGTCACGAGTTAAAGTCACGGTTTACTGCGCGCAATTTTCCAGTATACAATATCTTGGCGTTTTTTTATAAAAAAATTATCAGGTCTGTGAAAAACCAACATAACACATATTCTGCTCAAAATCCCATTCCCCGAAAAATCCAAGTTAAGCTATAACAAAGAATACGGGTTATTAAGGAAGGCATTCCGAATCTCCATGCTGCGAATCATTACTCAGTGGGTTGAGGCACAAGCTGAACTGCGACGGATCTGCGATCGCACCCATGACGAACTTGTCGTTCATAAAGAAGCTACTGTGCGGGAAGTGCTGCAAGCTGTCAAGCGCAAAGGCGATAAGGCTGTGCTGCACTATACCGCTGAATTTGACCGCATGACCCTAAATGCGGAAGAACTGCGGGTGAGTGCCTCCGAATTGGATGCCGCTTACCAGCAGGTGTCGAAGGAATTATTAAATGCAATCCGTACAGCTTGCAAACAGGTAGAGGCGTTTCATCGACAGCGCGTCCCAAAGTCTTGGGTGCAGTTTGGCGATGACGAGATAGTTTTGGGCAAACGCTACACTCCGGTCGATCGAGCGGGAATTTACATTCCTGGCGGTCAGGCATCCTATCCCAGCTCAGTAATCATGAATGCGGTTCCTGCAAAGGTCGCCAAGGTTCCGAGACTGGTGATGTGTACTCCCCCCGGACAAGAGAAAAAAATGAATCCTGCGGTGCTGGTAGCGGCTCAGGAAGCGGGAGTTGATGAGATTTATCGGGTAGGTGGGGCTCAGGCGATCGCAGCTTTGGCCTACGGTACAGAAACCATTCCGAAAGTCGATTTAATTACTGGGCCGGGGAATATTTACGTCACGTTGGCGAAAAAACTGGTTTATGGGACTGTCGGCATCGATTCTCTGGCGGGCCCGTCGGAGGTGCTGATTATCGCTGATGGTAAGGCAAATCCCGTACACGTAGCTGCGGATATGTTAGCTCAAGCCGAGCACGATTCGATGGCGTCGGCGATTTTGCTAACACCGGATTCGGTGCTGGCGAGAAAAGTCGTGGCTGAGGTAGACAGACAGTTGGCGAATCACCCGCGCCGGACTTTGACTGAAAAGGCGATCGCAAATTACGGTTTAGTCGTAGTAGTTGAGTCTCTGAAGGCGGCGGCAGAACTCTCTAACGAGTTTGCCCCGGAACACTTGGAATTGCAAGTAGAAGATCCCTGGGCCTTGGTGGAGCAAATTCGCCACGCTGGAGCGATTTTCTTGGGCTATTCAACACCGGAAGCTGTGGGTGATTATTTGGCTGGGCCGAATCACACTTTGCCGACTTCTGGAGCTCCGCGCTATGCGTCGCCGCTATGTGTCGAAACTTTCATGAAGCATTCGAGTTTGATTGATTATTCACCGACTGCGCTGAAAAAGGTGGCTAAGGCGATTAATGTTTTGGCTGAAGCTGAGGGTTTGCCTTCTCACGCTGATTCGGTGCGACTGCGGACTGAAAATCAGGGGGATGCAGAATTTTAGGTTCTAGTTGGTAGATTTTAGATGGGTGGCAAATGTAAAGTGCGATCGGGTTTATATCCCCGACTTGTTAAATGAGTCGGGGATCTGGGATTCTTTTTGGGTGAGATACCTAATTATTTAATCCTGGTCTTAAGGAGTAATATATCAAAACTTTCAGAAGTTTTATTCAAGAATAAATAATCAATAAAAAGTGAAATATAATATGAGTATCGCCCAAAACCCGGAAACAAAGCTGATCGAAAAAATCCGTAGTTTGCCGCCCGATAAAATCATGGTATTAGAAGATTTTCTCGACTTCCTATTAACGAGAAGTGAAGAAAATCTTCTCGTATATACTGCAACCAAACTCTCAGAAGCAGCTTTTGCAAAAATTTGGGATAACCCAGAGGACGCTGAGTATGACGAGTTATAATTTTGGTGATGTGGTTTTAGTTCCGTTTCCCTTTACCGATCAAACTACAAATAAAAAACGTCCAGCAGTTGTGATTAGTTCTGATGTTTATAATGCAGAATATCCCGATCGCATTCTGATGGGTATAACGAGTCAAGTTAGCAGTAGTCCGAAAGTAGGTGATATAATCATTGCAGATTGGCGATCGGCTGGGCTTTTAAAAGCTTCTATGATTAAGCCCGTGATTACGACAATTGAGAAACAACTGATACTGAAAAAGCTGGGAAGGCTTCAAGATATAGATATCCAGTCTTTGAAAGAGGGATTGATTGGAATTATAGGTGATAATTGAGCGATCGCTTTTCTGGATTATTAGAAAGGGCGATCGCACCCTATTTCCTTTGGGGAGATTCTACCAATTCTGATTCCTTAAGACGTTGCGATAATAGACAATCTTCAAAGCTCAAAGCTTCTGAGTCTAAGAAACTAGCGATCGCCATTTCGATCGCAGCTTCCAGAGAGCATTCTAGCTGCGTCGCTTTTTCCATCAGGGCGACTTTCACATAGTCAGGCAAATGGAGCATCAGCGAACGAATAGCTTCTGGTGGCAAGTGTTGGATCTTGATGGTTTGAGTCATAGTTCTCTGGGGATTTTAACGTTGTAGGGAGGATTTGTAGCTTGCAGGATGAGGGTTTCTAATTCATATAATAACCCTGGTTTTTGCCATTGGTTGAGGATAACAAAGGCGATCCTCACATCATCTAGATCGTAGCGATTAAGCCAGCCCCAAATGAATTAGGGATCGCCTTTCTGAATCTGACTGAGAAAGGGCGAAATCGTTCAAGGACTAATGGAAACAACATTCCCAGCATCATTAATCCGAACTGCCGAACCTGCTGGCAGCGACGATATCATAGTGCTAACTTGTCTCATCAAAGGTACAAGATGGTCTGGTCTCGTACTGCTAGAATCTAACACCACAATTGCAATAACACGATCTGCTAGATTTTGTTGATAGGGGAGATTTTTATCAGCGGTGATAAAAACATCAAAAGGATGATTCTCCGCTAGATCCAGAATTTCCCGGTCTTTTAGCCCTCTCCACCCCATGTCATAAACATTGCTGATTGAATGACCCTCGTTTAAGAAAGGCTGCTTAAGTTTTTGACTCAAAAGATTTTCATCAAGCAATATAAGCATTTGAATCACTTTCTAGCGAGAGCATCATCTTAGTTAGATTTTCTAGCACTTTAATTGCCTGACTTTCTAGGTAAGGAAAATCATTGATAAATTCTGCGAAACCGCTTTCACCTTCCAGGTAATCGAAAAAAGTTTTTAAGGGAACACGAGTGCCGACAAATACGGGGACACCGCTCATAATTTCTGGATCGCGGTGAACAATTCCTTTTCTTTGCAATAATTCTTCTATTTTCACGGGCTTTACTCCTTTATATTAAAAGAAGTGGGCAATTCTAGCTATAACTTATGTATGATTATATCATAAATTCAGCAGGAGCGATCGCACTTCTGGATTATTAGAAAGGGCGATCGCTATTTTAATCAATAATGGGATTGCCTCTCTGAATTCTCTAAAACTGCTATCCTATAAACCCTCTTTCCCGTTGGATTGAATATTTTGCTGTTGCTGAATCGGCCTCTCTGCTACATCTGTTTGCCAAAAAAATCCTTGTTTTTCAAAGTTATAAAGTACGGGAATAGCAACAACTAATGCCAGTAAGAACCCGGCAGTTTGTAGAATTCGGTCATATTGTTCTTTGGTCATATTTTTTGCCTATGAGATGTATTTGAACGATCGAGTTTAAAGTACGGGTTTCCTGGGGCATAAATTAGCTGCTGGCATGATTCTGTTATCACACACAAATTGAGCAACAAACATCCCGCCAACAGCGAAAATTCCTAAGCTGACTAAACCTATTAACATTTTTTTTATGGCTGGTGAATTGAGCCAAGGCAAACCTGGAGGAGAGGAAACAATTGTCGGTAATGTTGACGATGCTACTAGAGGCTGAATCGCACTTAAAGCTTCATCGGCTGACTGGTAGCGCTCTTTCCATTGGTAGCGCACCATTTTATCTAAAATATCTGCTAATTTTGGGCTGACTGATACTCGTTCCCTCCACATAACTTCTAGGGTATTCGGATCTTTTGGCAACTGGTGAGGAAATACCCCCGTCAGTGCTTGGATAGCGGTCATTCCGACTGCATAAACATCGCTGCACAATTTGGGATGCCCATTTTCTTGTTCGCTGGGCATATATCCCTCAGTGCCAATGGTAACTGTGTGCGGTTGCCCTTGAGAATATTGTAGTTTGCTCCCGATTTCTTTGACTGCCCCAAAGTCTATCAAGACAATTCTACCATCGGCATCGCGCCTCATTAAATTAGAAGGCTTGATATCCCGGTGGATGGTGTTTTGTTGGTGGACATATCGCAAGACATCTAAAATATCATACAACAATTGAATGACTTGACTTTCATTGAACTGAACTCCCTTCGCTCCCGTTTGTTGAGAGGGGTTGAATTCGTGACTCAAATCATGTCCCGGAATTAACTCTTGGACGAGATAGAATTCTTGATTTTCCTCGAAGTGGGCGAATAGCTGCGGAATGCGATCGTGGCTACCTAACTTGTCCAGGATTATTGACTCCTTATCAAACAGGCGTTTGGCTTCTTTCAGGAAGGATGGGTCATTAGACTGGGGCTTGAATCTCTTGACCACACGCGGGGGCTTGTCGGGTAGATGTTCGTCTCGTGCTAAGTAGGTCTCGCCAAATCCACCTTGACCCAATAAGCTGATTATGTAGTAATGTCCGCCAATAGTTTTGCCAATAATCATTTTATTGTGATAATATTTTTTTATAATTATCACACACTCAGATCCGATTTGGCGTACTTCTCTAAACCGTCGGAGAAGCAGCTTCATTAAAACTCAATAACTGCAATATTAGGCAATGACTACAAAATCGTTTCGGTTGATTCCGCAAATTATGGCTGCTGTTTTCACCCTGCTTGGGATGGCCGCCTGTTCAACGACGACTGCTTCGGCTCCCGATACCTCGGCTCAAGTTAATGAACCGCCGACAATCTTTAAGTGTGTTCAGCAAGGAAATGGCTGGGCGACAATCGCTAAAAGAGGATCTTTGACTGTTTCTCCTCTAATTACCTGGGATACAAAAGAATTTGGGGAAGAATTTACACCTGAACAACGCTGTAAAAAAGTGTCTCCCAAATTAACGCAATTTGTTGCTGATAATGGGGGGAAGTTGGGCTACTTGAAATTAATAGTTGGCGACCTGAACAATCGGAAAGTTGTTTGTGTAGTCAATGACGGACAAAAAATCTGTAATGCCGAAAATTTACTGTTTACCCTCAATGAGAAAAACTCTAAAAATCATGAAGAAGTGTTGAATAAGATATTCAGAGTAGGTGATGGTGATGCCACTAATGTTACCATCGAAGAAAATGGTGAATCATTTTCTATTTTGTTGGAAAATTCAGTAGAACCTAAGCTTGGTACTAAAGTCAAAGAACCAAAAATGTAACTTGTAGGAGCGAAGCATTTGGGAAAATAATTACTTGACAACCCACAAATCTATCGTCCGAATGCTTCGCCCTCGCGCTACATATTTATTTTGAAATCGATAAGATACATAATTTTGATGTAACCAAATTTGAAATAATTAAACCATGAAAAAGCTGATAATATTGCGTAGAGTGTCAACTTTTATCGCCCTTGGGCTATTAGTTGGTGGGTGTGAAAGTTTGCCACAAGTTTTTGATTTGTCAGATGAACAAGTAAAGACAGCAGCTAAAGAAATAACTGTTATAATTGATGATTGCGGTTCGGCTGGTTCGGGGGTAATTTTCAAAAAAGATGGCAATACTTACTCTGTACTGACCGCAGATCATGTTGTTAAGAAAGCAAAGGGAAATTGTGTTATCCTGAAATCAGATAACAGTCAATATAAAGCATCAGTATCGGAAGCAATAGTACCTGTAGCTGGTGTGGATTTGGCTGTGTTGACGTTTCAAAGTGACAAAAACCACAAGTTGGCAAAGTGGGGAGACTCCGATAAAGCTACTGATTATACTAAGGTTTATGTTGCTGGAGCTCCTGAACCTAGCCAAGCAATACCGAACCGCATTATACGTGTAGAAGATGGGAAGATTGATAATCGGAAGTTGCAAACAAATGGTTATGATTTGATTTATACTAACAAGACACTGCGGGGGATGAGTGGTGGGCCAGTGCTGAATCAAAAAGGTGAAGTGATTGGCATTCACGGACAGGGAGATCAGGATAATGGTATTAAAACTGGACTAAAATTGGGGATTCCTATTAAGACGTTTTTAAAGTCAGATTTTGCTCCAAAAATAGATGAAGATTCATCACGGTTACGGATTATATTCTTTAGATGCTATCTCCTTACAACATTTGTAATCATAGTAATGTTTATCGTATCAATTTTAGCAATAGCAAAAGCTCTGATTTTTGATAATTTTAACTCTGCAAAACGGTTGGCGTTTGAGCAAATAACCAATTATTATGTGATTAGTTTCATTGTAGTTATTATTTCATTTTTCACTGGTAATGGTATATTTTATGGGGTTTATTTTATAGAAGGTATTGTTCGTCGCGAATTAGGAGACAAGACAGGGATGGTTACTGCTCTTGACCAAGCAATTAAATGTAATCCTTATTATTCTGATGCCTACAAAAATCGGGGTAATGCCAAATCTGCCCTAGGGAGAAAACAAGAGGCGATCGCAGATTACGATCGGGCTATTGGGCTTGATTCTAACGATGCTATTGCCTACAACAATCGGGGTATTGTCAAATATGACCTAGGGAAAAAAGAAGAGGCGATCGCAGATTACGATCGGGCTATTCAACTTAATTCTAACTTTGCTATTGCCTACTACAATCGGGGTCTAGCCAATTCTGCATTAGGGAAAAAAGAAGAGGCGATCGCAGATTATCAAAAAGCCGCTGACTTGTTCAAGAAACAAAACAAAACAACTGATTACGAAAAAGTTCTTAATCAAATTCAAAAATTATCCGCTCCGATTTCTCCTTCAGATGACTCACCAAATCCTGAAAAGTCCCAATCGGAATCGCCCAACTCAAAGCTTCCATCTGCCGAAAAACCGCCTGAGTAGGCACACTCCCATCCGCCAACTTAAACACATCAATTCCCCCCAAAGGATATTTCGATTTGCCATTAATCCCCACCAACTTACCAGAAATATCCAATACAGGCCCGCCACTCATGCCCTCGGCAATATCATTAGTGTAACCAAGTTGGTATCCACTCTCAAGGGATTGAGCGGGCAACATTCCCACTTTCCCACTCGTTAACTTAAAAGCTTTTAGCCCCCAATTCCGAGTCTTTTCTATAGACTCTGAATTAATCCAATGCCAATTGGGAAAACCCGCAGCATAAACCGCATCTCCCACCAATAGTTTATTTGAGTTGCCGATTTCCGCAACTCGATAGGTTTGAGAAGTGGTAAACTGCACTAAAGCTAAATCTACTTTACCAAACTGAGACGAACGCAGCCATTTAGCAGTATGCGTCCGTCCGTCGGCTGTCAATACTTGATAAGTTTTGTCCTTATTATCAGCTACCACATGATTGTTAGTCAAAACAGTATAAGTCTGGTTTTGATGCTGAATAATTACGCCGGAACCGGACACAGAATCAGATAAAATTCTGACAGTGACAAGATGTGCAATTTCGGCAACTTGCTGGTTAATTGGTTCGGAGATAGCAGGAGATGCTGCTGAAAAATGTTCTGGCGTTGGTCTATATAAAGTATTTAATGTGGCAGTTAATAGTAGTAACATTGGTATAAATTCCCACCAATTTACAGATTTTGCTGGTTCGTATTTCATGTTTCCAGTGAGTGTCAATAACCGCGTTAAATCCGCAGTCCGGCAAGGGTTGAAACCCCTGCCTCAAAGCGAAAGTCCTCTGAAGAGGACTGAAGAACTCATGAGTCCTCTTTAGAGGACTTTCGCTATTAGACAGGGGTTTTTAACCCCTGGCGGACTTCGAGTTTAATGCACTTGTTTCCCCTACTTCCCCTTCCCCTTCCCCAAAAACTCCCGCAGCCGCAACAAACTAGCCGTTTGTCCCAAATTCAGCGGCAACAGCGACACTCCCTCCAACCGAGACTGCACCCAACCATCGCCCCAATACCACTCGTGAAACCCGTCAATTCCCTGACTCAATATCAGCCGCAGACAATTCGGCTCAGCAATATCAACATGATGCTGAACAGCCACCGGGCCCAGCCAACTCGTAAAGGTCAAACCTTGAGCAAATTCTTCTGGTAAGCCGCTAGACAACTGTTGTGGCCACAGCCATTGCTGCAATTGACTCGATCGCACCAAACTATCCCGAATCGCCTTTTCCGAAGCTTCAAGCTCAATCCGCAGGTTGCTTTGTTGAAAATTACCGAACATAAGAATTTTAGATATAAGTGCAAGTAACTTAAATGTAACTTATTCAGAGTTAGGCAGAAACCGGGTTTTTTACGAAAATACTGGTTTATAGCCCAAAATATTGGTAAAAACCCGGTTTCTTGGGTGTGAGTGCGGGAACTCAGAAACCGGGTTTTTTACGAAAATACTGGTTTATAGCCCAAAATATTGGTAAAAACCCGGTTTCTTGGGTGTGAGTGCGTCCAATTTGGTATCGTGCGTCGCTCTTAAATATTCGATGTGATTTGGAGATTGTCGATCGCGACGCACCCTACGTTAAATCTGGTGCAAGAAGCTCGATCGCACATCAAAGTCAATCACTGTTCCAAATTACTGAAAAATTTAATAACTTCGATCGAATATATCATCCAAAACACAACTTTCGTATCCAATTGTTAAGCTCTGTTGCATTTCGTTTAAATCTCCCCTTCTCACCCCACCGCATCGAAACTCCGTGATACCATCACAGATGAGTAAAGACTTTATAGAAAAAACTGGGGAGAAAAATTTTGACACTAAGGGTTGCAGTAGTAGGTTCAGGGCCGGCCGGTTCTTCCGCCGCCGAAACACTCGTAAAAGCAGGCATCGAAACATATCTATTCGAGCGCAAATTAGACTACGCCAAACCCTGTGGCGGCGCAATTCCCCTGTGCATGGTACAGGAATTTGACTTGCCGCAAAGCATTATAGACCGCCAAGTCAGAAAAATGAAAATGATTTCCCCCTCCAATGTAGAGGTGGATATCAATATCGAAAACGCCGACGAATACATCGGTATGTGTCGCCGGGAAGTTCTCGATGGCTTTATGCGCGATCGGGCCGCTTCCCTAGGTGCCAAACTAATTAACGGTACCGTTCACACATTAGAGATTCCCGGCAACAACAAAGACCCCTACATTCTCCACTACGCCGACCACTCCAGCGGCGAGGCAATGGGAATTCAGAAGACTCTGAAAGTGGATTTGGTGATTGGCGCTGACGGTGCTAACTCCCGTGTAGCCAAGGCGATCGACGCTGGTGATTACAATTATGCGATCGCCTTCCAAGAACGCATCCGTCTGCCGGAAGATAAAATGGCTTACTACCACAACTTAGCCGAAATGTACGTCGGCGATGACGTATCTACCGATTTCTACGCTTGGGTATTCCCCAAATACGACCACGTAGCCGTCGGTACTGGGACGATGAAAGTCAATCAAGCCAGCATCAAAAAGCTGCAAGCAGGTGTCCGTGCCCGCGCTGCCAAAAGACTCATGGGCGGTGAGATCATTAAAGTGGAAGCTCACCCCATCCCAGAACATCCGCGTCCCCGCCGGGTTGTGGGCCGAGTTGCTCTCGTAGGCGATGCCGCCGGTTATGTTACCAAGTCTTCGGGCGAAGGTATCTATTTTGCTGCGAAGTCTGGCCGGATGTGCGCCGAAACTATTGTGGAGATTTCTCAGCAGGGTACGCGCATTCCGACTGAACAGGAAATCAAGCTTTATCTGAAGCGGTGGGATAAGGCCTACGGAATTACTTACAAAGTGCTTGACATTTTGCAACGGGTGTTCTACCGTTCTGATGCTACTCGTGAAGCTTTTGTGGAAATGTGTGCCGATCGCGATGTGCAGAAACTCACATTCGATAGCTACTTGTATAAGACTGTAGTACCGGCAAATCCTTTCGTTCAAATGAAGATTACTGCCAAAACTATTGGTAGCTTGTTGCGCGGTAATGCTTTAGCGCCTTAACTGTTAACGCACATTGTATAAAAAAGCGGGCAGTTGTGACTGCTCGCTTTTTTTAGGGTTCAGATTAACGAACCGCGAAGGCGCGAAGGGCGCGAAGGAAGAGGAGGAAGAAGAAGGGTTGTTAATTCAAGCTCAATTGCACCAAAGTATCGGGTGCGAGGAAGTGGGAAATGTGATATGCTCGCTCTTCTGTTTTTAGCAGGATTTTTTCGTAGAGATAGCGCGTAGCTCGATCGCCCAAACTTTCGGCTTGTCCTGCTTGACGGCGCAGCAAACCCATAATAGCTTGTTCTGCTGTCAAATCGTGTTCCAGCATTTGGCGGCAGGAATACACGCCGTCTGCTTCCGGTGCAAAACAGCACAACTCGGCTAATTTGCTGAAGCTGGCTGCTGGTATGCCGCCCAATCCGTTCAAGCGTTCGCCCAATTCGTGGACGTTATCTTGGGCTTCTCCGTAGCTTTCTTGAAAGAATTGGTGTAAGGAGTAAAATTCTGCTCCTTCTACCACAAAATGATGTTTTTGATATTGTAGGTATAGCGCCTGAAAACTCGCCAGCAGCGCGTTCATCCCTTCACAAACCGGTGCTGTGACGGAATGTTCCAACAAAATTGGGTTTTCAGCTATGTGACCAAATGGTCTTAATGCACTCTGAATCTCAGTCATGTGTGTTCTCCTCTCAATAGGCAGCGTTTGTTGCCAATGCAATCAGTCTAGCACTCTCAATTCAGCAGTCAAGCAGGGTCTAGCGATATTTGCGATCGATAGTGGAAGACTTTATAGAGTAAGAAAATTTTTTAGTAAACCTATTGAGAATTATTAGCAGTTGCGTTATGATTGAAAAAGATGCTTCTACTAAATGCTTCCTGAAAATGGGGCAAATCTCCAGAAGGCAGAAAGCAGCTACGCTGAAGGCAAACTTTTTTAGGAATGACTTTTGAGAATCCTTAACTTTTTGCCAAAATCTAGCTTTTATAGCAACCGCCAAGCCGCTTTGGTCATTGAGCGGAGTCGAAATGTCCACTTCGACGTAGTTTATCCTGAGCCCTTCGACGCAGTTTATCCTGAGCGTAGTCGAAGGTTGGCGGTTGCTATAACTTCTGTCTCCCATCAGTCAGGGTGAAAATTAATGCTAATTATTACTATTCCGAAAAATTAATGAATCCACCAGATCCAGAATTGGAAGTTTGTGAGATTGTCCAAGTCAATTGGCTGGACAGATGGCAAGTTTACAAACGCTTGCAAGAATTAGAGATTCCCTGCTGGTGTGGAGTTGACCAACCTTTGCGTACCCAAATTAACACTGTTAAGCAAGCTGCTCAGCTAATCAGCGTGTTGAGACAAGTCAGCGCTTCTAGGGCTGAGTTGGTGCAGTGGCTGGAGTGCTGCTGGCAAATAGGCTAAAATCAGTCATTTTCTAATAATTTTCACAAAATTGTCAACAAAGGAGCCACAATTATGTATACCTCTTGCAAGCAAGTTTCAGAATTTAGCTTAGAGGGAGAAATCCTTAACCTGATTATTGAAGATGGTTACAAACTAAAGTATTTGCGAATTTGTAGCGATCGCGGCATCGAATACCTCGTCAAACTATGCAAGGAATTGCGGGCATCTCTATCGTCGGTTTTAACGCCCGGATTGAGAGTTCAAGTGGTAGGAGAGAAAGAACACAACTTGAAAAATGGGAAAATAAAACTCAAAGCTTATAGCCTCAAACTCTCTGGTAGCAATGATCAAGGGCTGAAACAGCTCGATCGGACAAATCCACCTGTTGGGATTGTTATGGGCGATCGCGCCACAGCAGCTCAAACAGCGGTAACTTCGACAAAGACCAAAGCTAAAATCTTAGTATGTCAAAAATCTGACTGCCAGAAACGCGGCGGCGCGGCAGTCTGTAAAGCTTTAGAAAGTGCTCTGAATTCTCGTGGTTTAGTAGACCAAGTTACTGTTCAAGGAACCGGATGTCTCAAACAGTGTAAAGCTGGGCCAAATATCGTTGTGATGCCAGACAAAACTCGCTACAGTCGCATTAAACCTGCGGAAATTTCAGCAATACTTGATAAACATTTTACAACTTGAAAAAAAATATTGGTAATTGGGAATTGGTAATTGGTAATTGATAATTGGTAATTGGTAATTGGTAATTGGTAATTGGTAATTGGTAATTGGTAACTGGTAATTGGTAATTGGTAATTGGTAATTGGTAATTGGTAATTGGTAACTGGTAATTGGTAATTGGTTAACAATGCCCTGTTTGCCCAATGCCCTGTTTGGCCAATGCCCTGTTTGGCCAATGCCCAATTCCCGATGCCCGATGCCCTGTTTGGCCGATGCCCGATGCCCTGTTTGGCCAATTCCCCATTTCCCATTCCCGATATGTGGGATAGACTGTAGGTGAGATTTTGTGAATATTGGGATAAAAAGCCATGTCAGAAGCTGATATTCAAGCCAATCAGCATCAACCGCACTCTATTTTGCGATCGGATATCGAATCATTGGGGGCAAATTTTGCTGTTGACGGGGGTTACGCGCCGATCGACCCCCATCCGACAGATACTTCCGCAGCAGTTCGGCAAACGCCAGAACAAGACTGGCAAACAGTCGATTTTCCCAACGCCATCAGCGTAGATGCAATTCCCACAAAGCCTGAAACAAAAAATTGGCAATCTCAGACACAGGCAATTTCCGCCGATTCGCCCCCAATTTCAGACAATCTCAAAAATCTGCTGGCGAATAGCGAACAAGCTAAGGGCAAAGGATCGACTCCAGTCACTCTGATGCAAGCCCTGCATGAATGCAACCGCGACCTTTTAGGGCGCATCTCTCAGCTAGAAACAGCTCTCCAAGAGTCCCAAAAAAACTTGCAGAGTCGCGAAACCTTGCTCGAACAGCAAAATGCCGAACTCCAAAACACTCAAGCACAATTGACCAGGCTCTTTGGTAAACTGGAAGTTTCCAATCAAACTCTGCAAGGTCAAGAAATTTCAGTCGAAAGCTTAACTAGGCAATTGGCAATCAGCCAAACTAGATTAGCGGTGGTTGAGCGAGAATCTGCTGCTACGGTGCAGCGCTATAACGAACAGTTGCATCAACTCGTAAGTACAGAAAATGTTTGCAAGGAATTGCGATCGCGTTTGCATCGTCAGCAGCGCCATACCCTGCAATTTAAAGCGGCTTTAGAAAAAAGTCTGGAGATGCCACACCAATCGTCGATCGCTAGTATGGAGACAGTTGAGAATAGAGAGAATCGGGCTAGCACACAATTAGAATCCTTGCTTGCCGTCGTTAAAGGTCAAAGCGTCCCGCTATCACCAACATTTAATGCTTCTCCTGTCCAACCTTGGTTTGATCCATCTGAACCGTACCCAGAGGTAGTGACTTCAGTAGAACCTATCAGCCCGGAATCCCTGGTAAGTCAAGAATTCAACACGTTAGCTGAAGCATCCGGCATTGAGTTGCACGAGAATGCAAATTTCTCGCAGAAAGAGCCAGAAACAGAGTCAAGCCCAAGGATTGCCGAGGCTCAACCTGTGGTGGCTGAACCTGAAACAGCAAGTGCTACTGTCAGATATAGCAGCCCAGAGTCGATCAGGGCTGCTAAAATTTTGAGTTCTGTAGAAACATTTGGGATTCAAGAAGTGCGATCGAACCCAGTCCCACCTACGGCACTCAGAGAACCCCAGTGGTTGACTTCGATTATTAGTCCACTGCGGGCTGCGACCAAGCGTCGATCGCTCGCTGAGATTGAATTGCCAAGTTTTCGGTAGTTAACTCAAATTGCTAGTTATCATGCCAAATCCGGCTAAAATACCTAGGGTGATCGACCCGGATTTGGTATAGCAACCGCAAGCAATCATCTCGATCGCACAATATTTACCTGAGAGTCGGAGTAAATAGCCAAATACTCTGCTAAGCTTGTCCAAGCCCATCTTCAAAAACAAGTTTATTAAGTTTTACGAAGCAGTTTATTTTTGTACCGAAATCTGCTATCAAAGATTGTGGTGTTTAATGTATTTGTGAGTAAATTTTAGCTAAAAGTATCGGAACATCTACTTCTATGGCTCGCGAGCCGATTTCTACCTGGTATTTTACCCTAGTTGTCGTTCACTTAGAAAACCGTTTTCTATTGGTACAAGAACGCAAGTACGATCAGCAGTGGTACCTCCCAGCAGGGAGAGTGGAAAAAGGGGAGACGTTGCTGGAAGCGGCGGTGCGGAATACGGTGGAGGAAGGGGGGATTTCCGTCATCATTGAGGGGATTCTGAGGGTAGAGCATACAGTCATGCCCAGAGGAAATGTGCGTCTGAGGGTGATTTTTGTAGCTCGTCCAGAAGATAAAACCCCCCCCAAAAGCAAGCCGGACGAGCATACTTTGTGCGCTGGCTGGTATTCTCTGAAGGAATTAGACCAGTTGTCCCTACGAGGAGAGGAAGTTCGGGAAATTTTTGACTATATGGCCAGTGGTGCTCCAATTTATCCGATCGACTTGCTCAGTATGGAGGGAGCGCCTTTTAAGATGCACCGATATCGGTGGTAAGTCAATCGATTTGGGATTTGGGATTTGGGATTTTGGATTGAAGAGTTGACCCCTTTCGCTTCCCGTTTATGTCTATAACCGAATTGAAAACGGCAGTGCTGTGTCCCAACTATGATTCCGGTGCGATCGGAATTGCTATAATTTTGAGTAAGATCGTGTTATAATGGCAGCTTTGAATTGCTAAATTTTTACTTGCCCGCTCCCAATAAAAAAATATCGGTAACAAATAACCAATAACTAATAACCAATAACCAATTCTCAGTTGTCATGAATGACTCTTCCTCCCTAGCCAACACCCTTTCCGAACCACTGCGCCAGCCTTTTTGGTGGGCAGCTTTAGCTTCTGTCGGCCTTCACGGAGTCCTCGGAGTTAATGGGTCTAAAATCTCAAATCTAATTTATGGTGGCAATTCATCTAAAAATCTGCCCGGTTCAGTTGGGTTCGTAGAGCTAACTCCGACAGAGGTAGGACGGCTACCACAAACTATACCTCCGCTGCGATCGAATGCGAAGTCACCATTGTCGATCGCATCCGTTCCCCTACCACGCAATCTCACCCCGCCCTTACCGCCAGCCCCTTCACAACTCAACTTACCAGCCCTCCCACCGGGAATGCCACCTCCAGGATTCTTTTCTCCTCTCCCCCCTTCTCCTCTACCTTTCTTAACTCCCCCGGCACCTCCGACAGCTCCTCCAACTCTCAAAGCCCCAAGTCTCAAAATACCGATAACCATCCCGCTACAGCCCTCAAAAAATCAACTTTTTCCGCCATTACCCGGTAATTTCGATCCGATTATCCCACCGCCACCACCATCGCCGGGAGCAGCGCCGCAGCCTGGAAACCAGGTGGATGAAGGAGAATCCCTGGAAAGGCTGCGAAACTCTCAAGGTAGACTACCAATCTTTCCAGATGGAGCTGTAGTCTATACGCCTGAATTCCCAATTAGAGAGGCAATTCCTGAGCCTGGGAACTCACCAAACCTGACTCAAACAGACCCGAATAACCGGAATCAAATCACAGAAACTCCTGAAGAAATAGCCAGAAGGCAGCAATTTGAGCAGGAACGCCAAAAGGTAGAACAGCCGAGAAATCCAGACTCAAACTCATCGAGCAATTTAGACAGAAGTATTGATGCTGTCAGCACACATAATGCCTTGTCCGAGAGATTCAGAAAGGCTTATCCTGACTTGGAAACGATTGGAAAGACTCTTGTACCTGTGGCTTATCCCAAGGCAGCTTGCTCGCAAAAACTCGAAGGAACAGCGGTATTTTCAGCGGTTTTCAGCCCTCAAGGGTTGCTTAGGGCTGAACCTCAAGCGATCGCCCTGACAGGTTCCGGTATTCTTGATGATGCAGCTAAAATTGCGATTATCAACCCTAATTTTATACTTCCAGCAACCAGTAAGCACAGGTCTTATCAATTGACAGTGCCGTTTAAATATGATGAAAAAGTTTGTAGTGGCATTCCTGTCATCCCATCCACAGCGCCAACGCCTAGCCCAACGGTTCAGCCGTCACCATCTAAGAACCCTACAGAAGTGAAACCGCAGTTTGAGAAGCAGCCACCTGACTCAAACCAACCAAAACCAGGTGTCAAACAATCACCACTTCCTCAACCGAAACCAGGAGTTAAACCATCACCATCTCCTCAACCGCAGCCAGGAGCGAAGCAATCGCCATCTCCTGAAACGAAACCAGGAGCTAGAGATTTAATTTTACCTGAATCGCAGCCAGCAGCGGAAGAGTCGCCGACTCCTCAACCGCAGCCAGTAGTGGAAGAGTCACCGACTCCTCAACCTACTGTTTCTCCAACTACGGAACCGTCACCGTCGCCATCTCCATCTCCTACGGCTTCTCCTGTGGCTGCACCATCACCGGTAACGGAACCTTCGCCGACAGCATCTCCATCTGCTTCTCCTGCTCCTTAGTTGCGGGAATGATATAGAGTCCAAGGCAATGCCGTGTCCCTACGGCAGATTAATTGTAGGGACACGGCACTGCCTTGGACTCATTTCGGAATAATATTAATTCCAATGCAACCGGAATTGATATCAATTGTATTGCACTTTATACATTTGAAATAAATCCCCGCTTTGCTTTTTCACCACTTTTGCACCAGCACTTTTAATCAGTTTTTCCCAGTCTTCTATTTCTTCTAAAAATACCTCGCCTGCTCGATAAGTTTCCAAAATTGCCCAATCTTCTGCTAAGGGAGCTTTGGGGTTGAGGACATCAAAAACAAAGTGACCACCGGGTTTTAATACTCGCTTAACTTCTCCCATGACAATAGCCCAATAATCTATGGGAAAATAGCAACTAAAACCTGTAGCAATGCACAAATCAAATTGGTCTTCTTCGTACTTTAAGCGATGAGCGGGGGCTAATTCTACACCTTTAAATAGCTTGGAATTGAGTTGAGGGCCGCGGGCGTTTAAGGCATCCCGCGCGGCGCTGCTGATTTCTTGGCCGTAAAAAAAGGCTTCCCAATCTCGCCAAGGGTAGATCAGAAAGCTGACTCCGCAGCCTATGTCTAAACAGCGCTGATTTTTTTGGGGTTTGGCAATTTGCCAGAAGGGGGAAACTGTTTTGGCTTGGAGGGTGCCGGCGACAGATTCCAGAAAAATTGGCATTGCTTCGACTTCTTCGGGTAAATCGAAGGATTCTCCTCGGTATTCGCGATCGAACCGAGCAGCAACTGGGGATAGTAAAAGTGGCCAGCTATCTGATTTGTCGTTGGCGAACCAAGTTTGCTCTGGAGTAGAAGCTAGGCGATCGGACTTTTTAGACATTCTTGAATTACCTTTTGGAGGCTTTGAGGGCTTTTGTAAAGTTTTGGCGATAGGGCTTATTAAAAATTAATGCTGGCCACAGCAGGGCTAGCTTCAGCCGATTGGGAAAGCTTCGATCGAAGTTTGTGCGATCGAAACCATTCCAGAATTTCCAAATCCCTGCACCGTAAGCGATCAGTAATCCAAAGCTAATTAACTCACTCATTTAAATAACCCCTAAGCAATTGAGCGGATTTTGGGTCAGTTTGTCAACTGCTATCTCTAATCTATCATTTCTTCGGCGCTAAGGACAATTTGGACACTGGTTTTTTGTAGCGCCTGCTACCAGGGCAGAAAGTTACTTCCCAAAGTTTGTGAGACACAGAGATAATTAATTAACAAACAGCCGGGAAGTCTAAGGGTATATTTAGAGGGGATGAATCTGAGCGTTAGGCGAAGTACCCCGACTAAATTACCGCAGGGATGAAAGGCTCGTTGGTCGGAGGAACGGAGCCAAACATTATATCCGACTATAACAGATCAATCTTCTGGAGCATCCTGATTCTCAATATACTTCCTAAGTGTGGAAACAGTTACACCTCCACAAGACGCAATAAAGTACGAATTTCATGTTTCTTTTGATTAGTAATATTGGATTTATGGGGTACACCAACTATACTGTGGGAAGGTTGAAAAAAAGGAAGTTTCCAATGCAACTCACGTACAAATACCGCTTAAAACCCACAAAAGCACAATTGGTAACGATTGCGACTCACCTAGATCTCTGCCGTCGGCAATACAACTACCGCCTCAGCGAAAGGTTTAGATGGTGGGAATCCACGAGAACACCTATCAACGCCTGCCCCTTAACTGCCTCCATAGTCCCTGTTGAGGAGATTTATCAAAATATTCCCTTAACTAGGGTGCAAACTAGGGATGGCAGAAAAAAGGATGAATCAGGCAATCCTGTAACTAGAAAAGGTGATGTTTTCTCAAATATTGAAGGTGGTTACGTGCAGTGGCAAACCATCCAGCTAGCCGACTTAAAAAATACCAAAAAACTATTCCCTGACTACAAAGCTTTGAATTCTCAAGTTTTGCAGGATGTAGTCAACCGAGTGGAAACTTCCTTTTCAAATTTCACCACGCCCGATAAAAATGGCAATCGCAGGGGTAAGCCCAAATTCAAGGGATTTCACTACTACAAATCTTTGACTTACCCTCAACTAGATAATTTAGATATTATCAAGGACGAGCAAAATAGGATTTGTATTGACCTTGCCAAGATAGGTCAAGTACCGATGGTATTTCATCGCCCAATACCAGCAGGGTTCAAAGTTAAGACGGGTACTGTTATTAGAGAAGCGGATGGGTGGTATATTACCCTGACGCTAGAAGATAAAACAGTTCCTGTAACGGTTGCAGAAATTCAACCGACTGATAAAAACACTCTTGGTATTGACTTAGGAATTACTAATTACATTTACCTTTCTAATGGTGAAAGAGTCGAGAATCCTAGATTTTTGAGGAGATCTGCCGAGAAATTGGCAAGGCTTCAAGCAAAGCTAGCTAATAGAATTAAAGGTTCTAAACCTTGGCAGATTATCAAGAGCAAGATTGCTAGGGTGCATCAATTAGTGACCAGGGCGAGACTTGACTTTCAATTCAAAACAGCACATGAACTGTTTGGCAAGTGTGATATTTTGGTGCTTGAAGACTTGAGTATTAAGAATTTGACAAAACGTGCCAAGGTTAAAACTGATATTGACAGTGACGGTAACTTGGTTTATTTACCAAACAGTCAATCAGCTAAAAGTGGCTTAAACAAATCAATGCTTGATGCCGCTCACGGTCAATTTGCCAATGTTCTCAAGTATGTTGCTTGGAAATTAGGTAAAAATGTTTTGTTCGTCGATCCCAAGGGGACTTCTCAGCACTGTTGGAATTGTCTCAATAAAGTACCGAAAGAATTGTCGGAGCGGTGGCATTCTTGTCGGTGTGGAGAGTCTTTGGATCGAGATGAAAACTCGGCTAAGCTGATCAAAAAGATTGGTCTAATTCATGAAAGTGGCGGGGGAACTCCGTCACTCAAAAAAGCCTTTGTAAAAAAGGAAAAAGAAGCCTGCGGTCTAACTGTACCCAGTTGATCGTCAGGTTCGTTCACGACCTGATAGCTGATTACTAAGCTAACAATTTTAGATTTGAGATTTTCGAGTTAAAAAAATAATCAGGAGTGCTTTTTTAAGCAAGGAGGATTTTATGCGTGCAGTGCTGATGGCTGGGGGGTCGGGAACGAGGCTGAGACCTCTGACGTGCGATTTGCCAAAACCGATGGTGCCTATTCTAAATCGCCCGATCGCACAACACATTATCAATTTGCTAAAAAGGCATCATATTACAGAAATTATTGCCACGCTACACTATCTTCCTGATGTGATGCGCGAATACTTTGGTGATGGCAGTGAATTTGGGGTGCAAATGACTTACGCTGTGGAGGAAGACCAACCGCTCGGTACCGCAGGCTGTGTCAAAAATATTGCTGAATTGCTCGATCGCACTTTTGTCGTAATCAGTGGCGATAGCATCACAGATTTCGACTTGACTGCTGCTCTACAATTTCACCGCAGCAAGCAATCCAAAGCTACCTTAATTTTAACTCGCGTTCCTAACCCAATGGAATTCGGAGTGGTGATTACTGGTGAAAATCACCGAATCACTCGCTTTTTGGAAAAGCCCTCCAGCAGCGAAATTTTTTCCGATACCATCAATACTGGCATCTACATTTTAGAACCAGAAGTCTTGGACTATCTGCCCGTCGCTCAAGAATGTGACTTCTCGAAAGACTTGTTTCCGCTGTTGCTGGAAAAAGACGAACCGATGTATGGCTATATCGCCGAGGGTTACTGGTGCGATGTCGGCCAGCTAGATGTCTACCGGGAAGCTCAGTATGATGCGCTGCGGGGGAAAGTTAAACTGGACTTGAACTATTACGACCAAGTGCGATCGGGATTTTGGGTAGGTCAGAATACTTTTATTGACGATAGCGCGATCGTGGAAGCACCGGTCATGATCGGCAATAATTGTCGCATCGGAGCCAGAGTCAAAATTCAAGCTGGTTCAGTAATTGGAGATAACGTGACCATCGGGGCCGACGCCAACGTCAAACGTCCCATCGTCTGGAACGGCGCAATTATCGGCGAAGATGCTCATCTCAGGGCCTGCGTGATTTGCCGCAGCACTCGCGTAGACAGGCGCGCTCATGTATTGGAAGGTGCTGTTGTTGGTTCAATGTCAATTGTAGGAGAAGAAGCGCAAGTTGGGCCGAGCGTGCGCGTCTGGCCGAGCAAAAATATTGAATCCGGCGCTTTGCTAAATCAAAATTTAATTTGGGGAGAACAAGCTAAGCGGAATTTATTTGGTCAGCGGGGCGTTCAAGGACTGGCAAATGTGGATATTACCCCAGAATTTGCAGTTAAATTAGGCGCGGCTTACGGTTCTACTTTGAAACCAGGTTCTTCGGTATCGGTTTCTCGCGATCAGAGAAGTATTTCGCGGATGGTTTCGAGGTCTTTGATTGCTGGTTTAATGTCAGTGGGAATTAGTGTGGTCAATTTGGAATCGACGGCAATTCCGATCGCGCGCACGGTTTCATGTACTCTGTCAGTGGCTGGTGGGATTCATGTTCGCATTTCGCCCGATCGATCTGACCACATTTTAATTGAATTCTTCGATACCAAAGGCATCAATATTACTAAAGGAGCCGAGAAGAAAATCGAGGGTGCTTACTTTAAGGAAGATTTGCGACGAGCGCTAATTCCTGAAATTGGAGAGATGTCATACTTTAACCAATCTCTTGATGTTTACTCCCAAACCTTTGAGCGGCAAATGAATGTTGAAGCAATTCGCTACAGCAATTCTAAGGTAGTAATCGATTACGTTTACGCAGTTTCCGGGGCATTTCTGCCACAAATATTAGCTAAGTTCGGCTGCGATGCGGTGGTACTCAATGCCAGTCTCAAACAGACTTCTCTGAGCAACGGGGAGCGGGAATATTTGCTCGACCAACTCGGCCGCGTGGTGAAAGCACTCAGCGCTAATTTTGGGGTACAGGTGTCGGCGAATGGCGAACAGTTAATTTTGGTAGATGAGTCTGGGATCGCGATTCGAGGGGAAATGCTGACGGCCCTGATGGTAAATTTGATGCTGACTTCTTATCCCAGAGGTACAGTGGTAGTACCGGTGAATGCTTCTTCTGCGGTAGAGGCGATCGCCCGTCGCTATCAAAGCAAAGTAATCCGCACCAAAGCAAATCCCAGTGCTTTGATGGAAGCTGCTAACAGGAATCCGAATGTAGTTTTGGGCGGTAGTGGCAATATGGGTTTCATCTTCCCACAATTGCATCCCGGATTTGACGGAATGTTCTGTATTGCTAAAGTGATAGAAATGATGACGATTCAGGAGCGATCGCTTGGACAGATCAAGGCGGAACTTCCCCGCGTCACTCACCGCAGTTACAGCGTCCGTTGTCCTTGGACTGTCAAAGGTTCACTAATGCGATATTTAGTAGAAACTCATTCACCAGATAGTTTAGAATTAATAGATGGAGTGAAAATTTTCAACTCTACCGATGACAATTGGGTATTAGTTTTGCCCGATGCTAGTGAACCGACAGTCCATATCTTTGCTAACAGCGAGGATCGAGATTGGGTATCTGAAACTCTGAAGGAGTATCGCACCCTCGTTCACGATTTCGTTAGCCATACTGAGGCTGCTGTTCGACAAGATAAATTCGGGAATGGGTAATTGGTAATTGGTAATTGGTAATTGGGAATGGGTAATTGGTAATTGGGAATTGGTAATTGGGAATGGGGAATTGGGAATGGGTAATTGGTTATTACAACCAACAACTAATAACTAACCAATGTCCAATGCCCAATGCCCCATGCCCCATGCCCAATTCCCAATTCCCAATGCCCCATGCCCCATGCCCCATGCCCAATTCCCAATTCCCAATGCCCCATGCCCCATGCCCCATGCCCCATGCCCAATTCCCAATTCTCAATGCCCCATGCCCAATGCCCAATTCCCAATTCCCAATTCCCCATTCCCCATTCCCCATTCCCAATTCCCCATTCCCAATTCCCAATCATTTAATTTATGAATAGCTGCATTTTGATGGCGGAAATAATTCAACAACCGCAACTCCGTTTTACCGCTGAAAGTCAACTCCAAATCGCTGAAATGTTGGTACAGTTTCCAGGCCCTAAACCTGAAGATCCGCCAGAACATTTGAAGGTGATCGGATGGGGCAATTTAGCTCAAGAAATTCATGATAAATACCATGAGGGCGATCGCGTGATTATTGAAGGCCGACTCAACATGAATACCATCGAAAGAGATGGTATTAAAGAAAAGCGGGCTGAAATGACAGTTCAAAAAATCTACAGTCTCGGTGCTAATGCCATGAGCTCAGCCCCTGCAACAAATAGAACCGCCCCCGAAGCAGCTCCAATTCGCAACAGTACGCCTTCAACCGTACCTAGCAATGTGGTACCCATGAGTTCCCGAAATCGCAGTTCTAGCAACGCTCCCGGAGGCTCTAGTAGCACTTCCAGCTCTGATTGGAACTCGCAGCAGTCTCCAAGCTCTGACTCAGATCGCCAGTCGAATTCATCTAGCGAATCTGACAATCCCGATTATGACCCAATTCCGTTTTAAGTAGTTTTGAGTAGGGAGGCGGCATTGCTTTAGAGTAGGGACACGGCAATGCCCATTAGTGTCAACTTAAGGTATAACCCATAGTCCGGCAGGGGTTGAAACCCCTGCCTAAAAGCGAAAGTCCTCTCAAAGAGGACGGCAGGAGTTGTCGCGGGATGACTAACGGACACGGGGCGGGCTGACAGCTTAAGTTGACACCTATGGGCTCTTGGAGTGTCCCTACTCTAATAGGGACTCTGATACTTCCGATCGCACAATTTCCACTCCAAAAACCTCTGCAAACTCAGCCACAACGATCGCCCTAACGTGATCGACCTCAATCCCCGGAATAAACTGCTCCAAACTACCAACAGGCTTATCTGGAATTCCGCAAGGCACAATTTGCCCAAAACCTTCGAGATTCGGGCACACATTTAAGGCAAAACCGTGCATGGTGATCCAGCGGCTGACTTTGATGCCGATCGCACCCACCTTGCGCCCATCCACCCAAACCCCAGTCATCCCCGGCACCCTTGCACCCTTCAACCCCAAAACATCCAGCACCCTCAACAACACCTCCTCCAACTGTCGCAAATACCAGTGCAAATCCGGCTGATGGCGGCGCAAATTTAAAATCGGATAGCCCACCAACTGGCCCGGACAATGGTAAGTCACCTCACCACCCCGTTCAACTCGGTGCAACTCCGGCACAGTTTCGCCATCAAATTTCAGAAATTCCAACTTCGCGCCCTGTCCCAAAGTGTACACAGGCGGATGTTCCAGCAAAATCAGCACATCCGGCAAATCTGGATTTTCACGGCGCTCTTGCACCAGTTTTTGCTGGATTTCCCAAGCTTGGGAGTAGGGCACTTGTTCCCAATCGAGGAGCAAGCAGGGTTGAGAATTCAGATGTTGAGGAAAAGAAGGTAAAAGCATGAAAAAAATCAAGAGTGTTTTTACTGAATATTGACGCAGTTAAAATTAAGAATTGTCAACACTTCAAAAAGATTTTGAAAATATGTGTTTTCTAGAATACAAGGTGCTATTGTATGAACTATACCCACGTTACAGAAGGGAGGGAGCTCTATGAAGCTTGTTATCCAGGGTAAAAATATAGAAATCACCGATGCGATTCGCGAGTACGTCAATCAAAAGGTGGAAAAGGCAGTTAGCCATTTTCAAGCTTTGACTACTCAAGTCGATATACATCTATCGGTGGCTCGTAACCCAAGGATCAATCCTAAGCAGACTGCTGAGGTGACTATCTATGCTAATGGCAGCGTAATTCGGGCTGAAGAAAGCACGGAAAACCTTTATGCCAGCATCGATTTAGTTGCCGACAAGATTGCTCGTCAATTGCGGAAATTTAAGGAAAAACGTCACGACAACAAAACCAATAGCAATGCTAAAGTGGTTTCTGTGGTCGATGAACTTCCTGTTGTTACCGATTTGATTGGCGATCGAACTCCCGAACTTCCACCCGAAGTAGTACGGACAAAGTATTTTGCCATGCCTCCAATGACTGTGCAAGAAGCTTTAGAACAA
>REAP01000256.1 GCA_004294385.1 Oscillatoriales cyanobacterium
CGCAGCTCGTGTACGATCGAGGCTAATGTGCAGATTGGCTGTATAACTGCCTGGAAATTGACCTTTCAATCTCTTATACTCGGCAACTTGAGTAGAAACGAACTGCTCAGTTTTTTCAGGATCGAGTGTAAATATGTTGATGAGAACAATCCCAGCAAGATCACAAGCGGCTTGGGGCAATCCGCTGCACCAGGGTTGTTATGTCGCGATCGCTACACAGATAAGGTTTAGCCTTTGATTGCCTTTGCGGCAAGGAATGCCAGCAATCAAAACACATGCTAGTTCGCTTACAATTTTAGAGACGGATAATCCGTATACCCTTGCTCTAAATTTTGATCAGTTTTACTGTAAATGGTCGCAAAGTCGAGTTCGTTCAAAGGACTATCTAGGATAAATCGCTCCGGCAAATCAGGGTTTGCGATGAACAATTTACCGAAGGAAACTAAATCTGATTTTCCAGTTTCTAGGATCTGATTTCCCTTAAATTTGTCATACCCTCCGTTCGTGATCGTTAAACCTTGATAGAGAGGGCGAAAGGTGGAAATCACAGGATTAATCACATCGCGGGTCTTGAGATCGTCTTCGCTTGGCTCCATCAAATGAACATAGGCCAGCTTAAAGATATTGAGTTGTTCGAGCGTGTAGCTGAAGGTTGCCAAAGGATTTGAATCGTGTATCCCATAAAACGTATTGCTAGGAGAGAGTTTAATCCCGACGCGATCGCTGCTCCAAACCTGGCAAACTGCTTCTACAACCTCCAGAAGAAATCGAGCGCGATTTTGAATGGAGCCACCATAGTGATCTGTCCGCTGATTGGAACCATCTTGCAGAAATTGGTCAATCAAATAACCAAAAGCACCATGTAACTCAACGCCATCAAATCCTGCCTGCCTCGCATTTTTGGCTCCTTGGCGAAACTGCTCCACGATTCGAGGAATTTCGTCAGTTTCCAGGGCGCGAGGTGTGTCTAAGGTGACTTTGCCTGTGGGCCCATGCAGGGTTCCAATCGCAGCGATCGCACTCGGTGCAATCGGCAACTCACCATTCAGCAGAGAGGGATGACTAACCCGCCCACTATGCCACAGTTGCAAGAAGATTTTGCCCCCCTTACGATGCACCGCATCCGTCACTTGTTGCCATGCTGTGACTTGCTCTGGGGAGTAAATGCCCGGACAGTTGACATAGCCATTACTCAAGGGTGAAATCATGGTGCATTCAGTGACGACCAACCCGGCTGAGGCTCTCTGGGCATAATATTCTGCCATCAAAGAAGTGGGAATTGAGCCAACTGCTCGCAAGCGCGTCATCGGTGACATGACCATCCGATTGGGGAGTGTAAAAGCTCCCATCTGGATTGGAGTAAACAAATCAATCTTCGTGTTCATCATAGGAGCATCTCCAATAGGGATTCAATTAGACCAACAGCAGGGTTGAGCGGCGATCAATTAATCTGAAGGATTGTGAACATAATGGCGCGTTCCACTCGTCCATCGTGCATCCTCAGAGGCCAGGAATGCAATCACATCTACGATATCATGCAATATCAATTGAGTGCAGGAGGCGCAAGTTTTGGCGCAAGTTCTGGATCGGGCAACATGGGTAAAGGTTCTTCAGAAGTTGGCATATC
>REAP01000092.1 GCA_004294385.1 Oscillatoriales cyanobacterium
CATTTTTTTTAGCAGAAACAGGCAAGATGCCTGTTCCACAAAATGTGGATTTTTTGGCATTTTTTTTAGCAGAAACAGGCAAGATGCCTGTTCCACAAAGAGTAAATTTTCTTGTGGGGTGGGCATCCTGCCCGCCCATAACATAGTTAGTTAGAATGATCCAAAATCTAAGATTTAAGTTAATTTAATCACCTTCCTAAAAGCTTCACCAAACCAACGCCACCAAAGTAAAGAGCCAGCACCGCACCTCCCAAAAGACTTTGAGTCAAAGGGTCAGTTGAAGGCGTTAACACAGCTCCCAAAACAGCCGCTCCCAAGATTACATAGCGCCAACCAGACAACATTTGCTTAGAAGAAAATATGCCCAAAACACCGGTCAATACTAGCACGATCGGGATTTGAAATGCTAAGCCAGTGCTGAACATTAATAATAAAACAAATTCAAAGTATTTGTCGATCGACCATAATTGCTCTACAACATCAGCCCCGTAGGTGACAAAGAAGTTGAGCGCCGCCGGAATCAAAGCGATGTAAGAAAATACTAACCCGCCTAAAAATAGGAAACTGGAACCGAAGAAAACAGGGCCGAGCAACCCCCGTTCTTTGCGAGTTAAGCCGGGGAGTACAAATAACGCTATTTGGTAAAAAATAAATGGACTTGCGATTAGCAAACCACTATATCCGGCAACTTTAATCGAGACAAAGAAATACTCTCCGGGAGCGAGTTGCAAAAATTTGACTGCTCCTGCTGGTACTTCTAGCAATTTAACGATCGGTCTTACATATAAAAAGCAGCCGACTATACTAATTACTACTGCAATTAGTGCATATAAAATTCGCAGCCGCAATTCTTCTAAATGATCGAACAATGACATCTCAACTTCGTCGGGGAGTTCGTCGAGAAATTCGTTTTCGAGGTTGCGAGAACCGATGAAACTGTCTGCAATTGGTACAATGCTGGGTTCCAGGTTATTGTCGAAATTTTGTTCGGATGTCTCCAAGTCTGAGGGGGATGTCATAGGAAATCGGGAATTGGGAATGGGGAATGGGGCATCGGGCATCGGGAATGGGGCATCGGGCATCGGGATCAAAAGCCTTGGCTTAAGTTATTATAACCAACAAATAACAACCAACAACTAACTAATGACTACTGACTAATGACTTCTTCAATGCTAATCGCAATTTTGCCTACAGCCCGCCCGGTTTCGCTGTAAGTGTGGGCTGCTGCTACTTCTTCGAGGCTGTAAGTGCGATCGACAATCGGATCAACTTTACCAGATTCGATTAATTCTCGCAAAACCCCTAAATCGCTGTTGTTAGCATTGGCTACAATTAACTTAGCTTTTTTGCCAGACATAAACAAGCTGAGAAACATCGGTGCGAGATTGTCGAAACTCGGTAAAGTCGAAATATAAACTCCCTCTGTCTGTAACACATTTTCGCATTCAGCAAATGTTTTTTTGCCGACAGCATCCAATATTATATCATACTTTTGTGTTTGTTTTGTAAAGTCAATTTCAGCATAATCTAGAACAAAATCCGCTCCCAAATTCTTGACAAAATCTTGATTTTTGGTGCTACAAATTCCTGTAACTTCGGCGTTCATCGCTTTGGCAATTTGCACTGCAAAAATGCCAACTCCGCCGGAAGCACCGTTAATCAATACCTTTTTTCCGGCTTGAATGTCACCCAAATCCCGGAGTGCTTGCAAAGCAGTTAAACCTGCGATCGGCACTGCGGCTGCTTGGACATGAGTAATGTTTTGAGGTTTAATAGATGCAGCAGATTCTGATACGACGCAATATTGGGCACAAGCGCCACCAGTTATGGGATTCAAGAAAGTATAAACTTGATCTCCTGGTTTAAATTTGGTAACTTCCCGGCCGACTTCTACCACAACTCCAGAGATGTCTGAACCAACAATGCGAGGAAAGTTAAATCCTGACAATAGTTGCAGGTGTCCTTGCCGGATTTTCCAGTCTACGGGATTGATGCTGCTAGCGCGAACTTGCACGAGCAATTGATCTGATTTGGCGATCGGCTTTTCCACTTCTCGGTACTGCAATACCTCAACGTCGCCGTAGCGATCGAACACAACTGCTTTCATTTTCACAGATAATCTTTACTTTAATTTACAATAGAACACTTAATCTACTACAATTAGTATAATGGAATCAGCAGGCAGTTTAAAAAACTTAATAGTTTAGCTGAATGGTTCAAGCCGAAACCCAGAGAAAATCACAAACTGGCGCTGTAAAAAATTAAATTTACTGATTTCAGGTAAAATAAAACCTAAGACTGAAAAACAGGCACTCAAATAACCGCAAGGTGGAGGGTTTTATTCAATGGGTTCTATATTCGTTTCAGCCGGACACGGTGGCTTTGAGGGAAATCAGCGCGATCCGGGCGCGATGGCTTTTGGCACATCCGAAGCCCAGGAACTTATTCTAATTCGGGATTTATTAGTACCTGAATTGCGGCGACGAGGCATAGAAACTTTCTCTGTGCCCGATACTCTGAGTTTAGTGCAAACTATCGCTTGGATCAACGACCGCTGCCGTACCGGAGATGTAGCTATAGAAATGCACGCCGACGCTTTTTCCAATCCGCAGGTTCGCGGTTCCAGCGTGTTTTATATTGGTAGCAACCCCAAGCGAAAAGCTGATGCTGATTTAATCTTAAATGGCTATTTGCGCCGTCTCCCAGGAATGGTGAATCGCGGCGCAAAACCAGATACTGAAGCTGGTGTTGGTAGCCTTGGATTTTGCAGGCGCGTGGCTGTCCCTTCATTGTTGATGGAACTTGGTTTTTTGACTAATATTGACGACTTGCGAACATTTCAAACTCGCCGTCGTGATATTGCACTCGGACTCGCTGACGGACTCGAAGCTTGGTTGAAAAATACGGATTTGAAACCTTTACCAACACCTACACCAACACCTCCTCCTACGCCAACACCGATACCGACACCTACGCCGACACCGATACCGACACCTACGCCGACACCAACACCAACGCCAACACCAACACCGACACCAACACCTGTATATGCACTAATTAATATCAATATCAACGGTGCTGTACACGAAGAGAAGGGTATTTTGGTGAACGGAAATGCTTTCATTCCATCAGAAGTTTTGGATATTTTTGGTATCCCACCCGCTGCGGTTGAGAGACGGATTACCTATAGGGGGGTAGTATTTGTACGGGCGATCGATTTGCGCGATCATGATATAGCCGTAGCGTGGGATCAGTCAACAACATCAGTATCCTTGCGATCGCGCCGTGATATCCTTTCAGGAGTGGGAAAAATCATGAATCGCGGTCAAACCACGGCTCAACAAATGACCATATTCCTGAGCAAAAACAACAGCAAAGCCCTGACACAATTTCCCACATTACCTCAAATTTACCTACAAGAAGCAGCGGCAGAAAGCGTCAACCATGACCTAGCTTTTTGTCAAATGTGCTTGGAAACAAACTTTCTGAATTTTGGTGGTTCTGTCAAACCTGAACAATTTAACTTTGCGGACATGGGAGTAATTAGTACCACAAGTGCTGGCCTCTCATTTCCCGATGCCCGCACAGGAATTCGAGCACAAATTCAGCATCTGAAAGCCTATGGTAGCACAGAACCAATCAACCAACCTTTAGTAAAAGAAAACGTGCGTTTTAAGTTTGTCAAACGTGGTGTCGCACCCACAGTCAATGAATTAGTAGGACGCTGGAATGCCGACTCTCAATATGCACAAAAGATCCTGAATACAATCCGGTTGTTGTATGAAAATGCAGGTTTGTTATAGCTGAGATATAGCAGTCCTAAATGAGTCGTAAAGTTTTTTACCCCACCCCAACCCTCCCCTTATTAAGGGGAGGGAGTAAGAAATTTACAAATGATTTAGGATTGCTATATTGCATTAATGTCAATAAAGGGGCTATTTGTGGGGTGGGGGCGGGTTTATTTAGCCTGTTTGTAACCTTTAATGCTGTTGGTGAACCCGCCCCTACAGCTTATTAAAAATGGTGCAATACCTCAGTTATAACTGAGTTTTTTCTCGTTACCAGGTTCTGCCTGGTAACGCATATCCAGAGGCTCCGCCTCAAGTAAAAAAAATTGAATATGTTAATCTTAAATCACGGAATATAATTATGGTTTCCACTAATATCAGTTTCTCCGACATTCAAAATCATTGGGCGAGACAATTCATTGAAGGCTTAACCGAGAGATCAATTGTCAGCGGTTTTCCAAATCGCACTTTCGGCCCCAACACCAACCTAACCCGCGCTCAATTTGCCACCATAGTCAGCAAAGCATTCCCCACACCAGACAAACGAACATACATTCCATTTACCGATGTTCCCGCTACCCACTGGGCCGCAGCAGCCATTCAAACAGCATTTAAAAGAGGGTTCATATCCGGCTATCCTAAGAACCTATTCAAACCAGAAAATAGGATTACCAGAGTTGAAGCATTACTTGCCTTAGTCAGCGGTCTTTTCGATGCAAGTGTTGCACCACCGACTGATATTATCCTATCCAATATCTATCAAGATAGCACGGAAATACCGAACTTTGCAAAAAATGCGATCGCCAAAGCTACACAGGCCGAAATAGTCGTTAATTATCCCAACTTAAAACTATTAAATCCCGCCGGAAATGCCACGCGCGCTGATGTTACAGCCTGGGTTTATCAATCTTTAGTTTATCTAAAAAGAGCGCCAAAAGTTCCATCTCAATACATAGTAACCATCGGCAAAACTCCACAGCAGCCACCGTCAACAGTTCAAGTCAGCCATCAGCGAGAATTTCGTGCAGCTTGGGTAACAGCCGTGTGGAATATTGACTGGCCATCCAGCCCAAAACTCTCAACAGAAGAGCAAAAAAACGAACTGTTAAAAATCCTAGACAGATTACAAGCAATGAATTTTAATGCTGTTATTCTCCAAATTCGACCAGAAGGTGATGCCCTTTACGCATCCGAATTAGAACCTTGGAGTGCTTGGCTAACAGGAACCCAAGGAAAGCCACCAGAACCATATTATGACCCTTTAGAATTTGCCATTTCCGAAAGCCACAAACGCAACATCGAAGTTCATGCTTGGTTCAATCCCTACCGCGCCAAAGTTTCCACGAAAACCTCTGCTAATGTCAGCCCACACATCTCAGTAACTAATCCCGAATCAGTCTGTGTTTGGGGCGACAAACTGTGGATGAATCCGGGAGTTGCGACAGTTCAAGACCGGACTTGTAATGTTATTTTAGATGTCGTGAAACGCTATGATATAGATGGCATTCACTTCGACGATTATTTCTATCCTTATCCGATTGACGGCAAAGAATTTCCAGATAGCAAAACATACAATAATTATCGATCGCAAGGAGGTACACTGAGTTTAGGAGACTGGCGCAGGGAAAATGTCAATACCTTAATTAAAAGAGTAGCACAAGGAATTAAATCGACTAAATCCCACGTTAAATTCGGCATCAGTCCCTTTGGGATTTATCGCCCTGGACAACCACCTGCAAGTCGCGGTTTAGATACCTACGAAGTGCTTTATGCTGACTCGAAAAAATGGTTAGAATCAGGTTGGGTAGATTACCTGACTCCGCAACTTTACTGGCGCATAGATGAAACAGCTCAAAGTTATCCAATGCTGCTGAATTGGTGGGTAGAAAATAACCCTAAACAAAAACATATTTATGCTGGAAATAACTTAGGTTTACTCGATGGCAAAAAGTGGACGGCTGCGGAAATTAATAAACAAGTTGAAATCACGAGGAACTTAGACGAAAAATTGGCTTTGGGCAATATATTTTTCAGTATGAAATCTTTTGCTGAAAATCGCCAGCAAATTTATGATGTTTTGAAATCGACTACTTATGCAAACCTTGCACTGGTTCCAGCGATGCCTTGGCTAAAGGGAACTCCGCCACCTATTCCGACTGGAATCGAAGTCAAAAAGGTGGCAAATAGCACGGTTTTGGGTTGGCGCAATTCTGGGGATAATAACATTAATGCTTGGACACTTTATCAAAAAACTGGCAATAGCTGGAAACTGATTAAAATTCTGAATGGGGAGATAGCAGAAGTAGCGATACAATCGGGAACTTATGCTTTGTGTGCGGTAAGTAAAATGGCTGTGGAAAGTGCGGGAGTTTTGGTAGTGATTAGTTAATAGTTATTGGGAATTGGGGATTGGGAATTGGGAATTGGGAATTGGGAATTGGGAATTGGGAATTGGGCATTGGGAATTGGGAATTGGGAATTGGGTGGGAATTGGTAATTGGTAATTGGTAATTGGGAATTGGGAATTGTCAACAGATAACAGTCAACAAATATCTTCCTGTAGACAGGAGACACTTTGAGGATAAATACGCTATCGTATTGTCAATATTTTGATGAGCAAAAAATCCTATGGTTCCCTTACGCGATGACAATCCCACCACGATCACTCCCTATGTTACCTATGGACTGATTGCTGCAAATGTGTTAGTATTTTTGTACGAATTAAGTTTGGGCGATCAATTAACGCAATTTTTCTATTCTTGGGCCGTAGTTCCTTGTCAACTAACTAATATCTGTCGAGTTTCCCTACCTGTTTCGCCATTTCCCGAATGGACAACTCTAATTTCCTCCCAATTCCTACACGCAGGCTTTCTCCACGTCGCCGGAAATATGTTATTTCTCTGGATTTTTGGCAACAATGTAGAAGACCGTTTAGGACACATAAAGTTTGTAATATTTTACCTTGCTTGTGGCGTTCTAGCATCCCTAACTCAGTGGTTCTTCTCCCCAGCCTCTGTCATTCCTTCTCTAGGTGCTAGTGGTGCGATCGCAGGCGTAATGGGAGCTTATATTCTGCGATATCCCCAAGCCAAAGTTCTGACGTTACTCCCCTTGGGAATCTTCATTACTACAGTCAGAATACCTGCTTTCTTTTTTCTCGGATTTTGGTTTGTACAGCAAGCATTTAACGGCGTGACTTCCTTGAATGCGCCAGCGAATGTTGGCATGGAATCTGGGGGAGTTGCTTACTGGGCTCATGCTGGTGGCTTTGTTTTTGGTGCTATTCTTGGCCCTTTGTTGGGACTTTTTTCTGAAGATAATGAGATTTAGGGGAATCGGGAATGGGGAATGGGGAATTGGGCATCGGGAATTGGGAATTGGGAATTGGGCATCAGGAATTGGGAATTGGGAATTGGAGGACACGGCACTTCCTTCTTCCTTCTTCCTTCTTCCTTCTTCCTTCTTCCTTCTTCCTTCTTCCTTCTTCCTTCTTCCTTCTTCCTTCTTCCTTCTTCCTTCTTCCTTCGAAAGTAAAGTCAAATTCCGACTGGGAAGAAACGCCTGTTACACCGTTTAACTTAGCTAAAATCCGAGAATCAGCGCCGTTGAGATTATTACCATTGCCATCATAAATGATGTAAGTATTGCCGCCAGTATCATAGGAAAACAAGAATGCTGTTCCTCCTAAAATATTAGATGAAACGGTTGTTTGTACTGGCAATAAAACTTGGTTCGTGCTGGTAACATTCCCGAATCCGGGGGCAAAATTGAACTGATCGGCGATCGGCACTCCGAGACCAGTAAAATCAGTAATTAAATCATATCCGCCCTGGGCGATCGCAGCATTGATTGCAGCAGCAGAAGCAGCATCAAAGGTTGGGCCTCCCTCCGCAGGACTGGTATAGCGGAATTGATTGCTGCCGCCCCCTCCTGTCATGGTATCGGCCCCAAGGCCTCCTATCAGCACATCGTTATCGAGACCGCCGTTCATCGTATCGTTACCACCTCGACCGTCGATCGTATCACTGCCTGCTAAACCGTTAAAATTGTCAGCCAAAGACCCCCCAATTAGATTGTTTGGCCCGCTATCTGCTGGTAATATTTGAACGCTGACAACACCGGTGCCTGGTGTTGTGCCGAATCCGTCGCTGATGTTGTAGGTGAAAGTAGTGCTACCGGGAACATTACCGGGGATATATTGCACCTGAGAGACGAGATTGACCGCTATTCCTAGTTTTGGTGTGCCGACGTTGATGATGTTGAGTTTGCCACTCTGCGGGCTGACATCGTTTGCTAGCACGTCGATGAATGTGGGTAGCAAATTGTTCGTATTTGTGAATACGATGCCGTCATCACCTGCGATCGGGCCTAGGGGAGCATTTGCCGAAGTATTGAAAGAATTGATGTTAATCGCGACTGCTGCTGCTGCTATGCCGCCCTGTTCGTCTGTGACGCTGTAACTGAAAGATCCAGCTTGTCCGATCGCATCAGTGGCGGGTTGAAAATTCAGTCCGACTAATTCCTGAACGGTCAATTTTTGGTTAATGGCGATCGGGATTGTACCGGTCACTACTAAACCAAAAATAGGATTGGGAAGTAGCGTTACTGTGGCTGAAAGGGACTGGCCCTCTGGATCGCTAGGGGCTGAAATGCTTAGAGACAAAGGCAAATTCTGGAAACCTGTGATCGTTTTGCCACTTTCCACTATGGGTGGCTGGTTGGGAGTCGCTGATGGAAAAGCAGGCGGAGTTGGACTGGGTAAAGTGGGAGTTGGGACGATGGAACCACTCGGAGTTGTCCCCGTACTTGGAGTCGGAGTCGTAATCAGTGTTGGTAATCCTGTCGGAGTCGGAGTCGTAGTTGTCCCCGTTGTTGGACTCGTAGTTGTCCCCGTTGTCGTTGGCGTTGGAGTTGTCCCCGTTGTCGTTGGTGTTGGAGTCGTCACCGCTGGTGTTGGAGTCGTCACCGCTGGTGTTGGAGTCGTCACCGCTGGGGTTGGAGTTGTGGTTGCTGGGGTTGGAGTTGTAGTTGCTGGGGTTGGAGTTGTCCCGGTTGTGGAAGTCGTTGTCCCGGTTGTGGAAGTTGTTGTCCCGGTTGTGGAAGTCGTTGTACCCGTTGTAGAAGTCGTTGTCCCGGTTGTGGAAGTTCTTGTACCCGTTGTAGAAGTCGTTGTACCCGTTGTAGAAGTTGTTGTACCCGTTGTAGAAGTCGTTGTCCCGGTTGTGGAAGTCGTTGTCCCGGTTGTGGAAGTTGTTGTACCCGTTGTAGAAGTCGTTGTCCCCTGAATTATGAAGGGATTGCTGTCTACAGCCGGTATTTTAGCTGTCGTGAACTTCGATTCATCTAGGGCGTTAGTCCTAACATCAATCAAGACTGCCAAAAATTCACCAGTACGTTTGTCTTTAATGATTGTGTTGCTAGAATTTGAGCCTTGACCCTGGGATATTTCTAAGTCTGTAAAGCTCAAACCTCCAGCTAGACCGATCGCATCTCCAGCCTTAAAATCTCTAATTAAATCAGCATCGCCGATTTGTGGCCCACCAGTAGTCAGAAAACCGCCACCAGCAGATGTGCCAACCCTACCGAGGACAAAGATATCAGCGCCATCGCCTCCTGTCAGAGTATCAGTACCGCGATCGCCCGCCAGAAAATCATCTCCAGCGCCACCAATCACAGCATCATTCCCATCACCCCCAAAGAGTCGGTCATCTCCCTCACCGCCGTCAGCAGTATCATTGCCAACGCCACCACTGATGATGTCTCCACCCTCTTCACCGAACAGCAAATCACTGCCAGCACCGCCTTGTAAGCAATCATTACCCGTATCGCCAAAAACAGTGTCATTGCCCTTATCACCAAAGATTAAGTCATCCTCGGCACCTCCGCGCAGAGAATCGTTTCCCTTACCGCCATAAAGCGTATCATTGCCTTCAGATCCCAAGACAGTATCGTTACCTTGGTCGCCAAAAACTTGATCGTTACCCCGATCGCCAATCACCAAGTCATCGTCTTTACCACCCCGTGCGGTATCATTACCAGGCCCACCATCAACAATATCCTTGCCGGCACCACCATTCAGATAATCGTTACCATCCTCCCCTCTCAGTAAATCATCCCCGTCACGACCGAGAATCGTGTCATCGCCTTCACGGGTGGAAATCGTGTCATTGAACAAGCTACCGATGAAATAATCAGCAATGCTCCTTCCTACCACTATGCCATCGACAAATATGGGTACTGGAGGAGTGGGAGGCGCGATCGGAGTTGGCCGTGACACAGGCGTGATCGAAATCGTTGTTGTACCAGGTGATGAAGTAGTTGTACCAGGTGACGAAGTAGTTGTACCGGGTGACGAAGTTGTTGTACCAGTTGACGAAGTTGTTGTACCAGTTGATGAAGTCGTCGTACCAGTTGATGAAGTCGTCGTACCAGTTGACGAAGTTGTTGTACCAGTTGACGAAGTTGTTGTACCAGTTGACGAAGTTGTTGTACCAGTTGACGAAGTTGTTGTACCAGTTGATGAAGTTGTTGTACCGGTTGTGAGAAAAAACAATGATACTGCGCTTGGCATAATTCGGCCTCCTTGTGGCGTTACTAAAACATTAAACAATGGATTCTTAATTAGCTTTTTATGGGCGGGCAGGATGCCCACCCCACAATCAAATTAACTCCTTGTGGAACAGGCAAAGTGCCTGTTCTTAAGAATTATGCCCACCCACAATCAAATTAACTCCTTGTGGAACAGGCAAAGTGCCTGTTCTTAAGAATTATGCCCACCCCACAATCAAATTAACTCCTTGTGGAACAGGCATCTTGCCTGTTCTTAAGAATGATGCCCACCCCACAATCAAATTAACTCCTTGTGGAACCTGTTCTTAAGAATAATCCAAGATCTCAGGTCAAATAAACTTGAACTGCGACGAAGTAATCACCGTGCTCAAAGAACCTGGGACTGTAGGAATCGAATTCAACACAGCCAAATCAAAAGCTGGGAGACTATCATCAGCCGCATTCGGATCAAAGCCCAGAACATACTTATTAAAAGTATTGTTCAGATACACAAAGAAAGCTCCTGTTTTACTCGAACCATTCTGATTTTTCAACACAGCATTTACTGCTTGAGCATTATCGAATTTATTTTCAAACAAAATGACAGCTTGCTTGCTGATATTGTCTCCGCCGCTGCCAATATTCCTGACGATAAAACTCGTGAAATCATTAATAGTGCCAGAGTTGGTAAAGCCACCAAAGTTTGCAGACCTGAACAAGAAAGTATCGTTGCCATTACCGTTGTTAAAATCAGCAATAATGTCCACTCCTTCACTAGGAGTTTCGTAGTAGAAGAAATCATTGCCAACATCGCCCGTGAGCAAATCGGAACCAGGGCCGCCGCCCATAATATCATTGCCCGCACCGCCAGAAAGCGAGTCGTTGTCATTGCCACCCAACACCAAGTCGTTGCCGAACCCAGCACTGAGATTGTCACTACCCGCACCGCCATCGATGGTGTCGTCGCCCGCTTCTCCCAACAGAGCATCGTTGCCCGCTTCGCCCAAAACATAGTCGTTGCCGGCACCTCCGAGTTCTGTATCGTTGCCTTCTCCACCCAAAATGGTGTCTTCGCCGTCGCCACCCAAGAGGGAATCGTTATTGATGCCACCATCGAGTAAGTCTCTGCCGATGCCGCCGTCGATGATGTCGTCGCCAGCACCGCCGTCGAAGGAGTCGTCGCCAATTCCACCAAATAAGTTGTCGTTGCCAATTCCGCCAAATATGGAGTCGTCGCCAGCTTCTCCCTGTACGGAATCATTCCCAGCGCCGCCGTCAGTAATGTCATTGCCATCACCACCTAACAGGATGTCGTCGTCATTGCCGCCAAACACCAGGTCATTGCCGACTCCGCCGATTAGGGAGTCGATGCCGTCTTCGCCATCAAGGGTGTCGTTGCCTTCCCCGCCATCGATGGTGTCATTGCCTGTAAAACCTAGTACGGAGTCGTTGCCTGCTTGACCGAATTCGAGGTCGTCCCCTGCCCGGCCATCAATGATGTCGTTGCCATCAGCGCCCAAAATGGTATCGTTACCAGGCCCGCCGATGATGAAGTCGCTGAGGTTACTGCCTGTAAAGGTGCTGGCTGGGAGGTTGCTGCGATCGACAATATTATCTACCACAGTGATACTGAAGGATGTCGGCCCAATCTTCGTAGCACCATCCGAGGCTGTAAACGTAAAACTATCGCTGCCACCCGTCGGTAACAGGTTGTATTTGATGATGTTGTTATTGATATCATCTTGCGTGAATTTACTGCCAACATTCAGGAAGGTACTGCCCCTTTGGAGAAAACCTTTATTGGCGCTGGGGGCTTGAGTAATCGTGTAAACAATTTCCGACGGCGTGTTGTCGCTGTCTGTGATCAACAAATCGGCGGCCGTAATTGTCCCGATCGGAACACTTTTGGCAACGACTACACCATCATTGATTGCTAGTTTCGGTGGGCTACTAACGTTGATTGTCGCTGTGGCTTGACCAGTACCACCTCTGCCATCTGAGATGGAGTAGCTGAAGCTGTCAGCACCAGAGAAGCCCGCGTTTGGAGTGTATTGGAACCCGCCACCAGCCACGGGAGTCAAGCTTCCTTTGGTTGTGGAAGTAAAAGTAGTGACAGTCAAGGCGTTACCATCAGGGTCACTGTCATTTAACAGGACATTGAGATTAAGTGTTTGACCCGTAACCGTTGTGAAGTTGTCGTTAACCGCTTTTGGAGGCTGGTTGAAGATGACCAGCGGAGTTGGAGTTGGAGTTGGTGTCGGACTTACTATCGGAGTCGGAGTTGGAGTCGGGCTTGTCGTTGGAGTTGGAGTCGGACTTGTTGTTGGAGTTGGAGTCGGACTTGTTGTTGGAGTTGGAGTCGGACTTGTTGTCGGAGTCGGTGTCGGACTTGTTGTCGGAGTCGGTGTCGGACTTGTGTCTGGAGTCGGTGCGGGGAGAGGGCTAGCACTGCCGGGAACTCTCGCGCCAATCACAAAACTGCTCCTGCTGAGGGTTCTGCTGTCAACTCCGGGCAATACTGCTAAAAAGTCGCCGCTGACACCGTTGCGAATAATTGTGCTGCCGGCTTTGCTGTCGGTACTTTGGAAGATGATCAAGTCTTCAAACTTGAGGTCGCCACCCAACCCAATTAAATCTTCGCCTTGACGAAAATCTGTGAAAATGTCGGCGTCACCAATGTCCGGGCCGCCACTGGTGATAAATGTGGGATCTGTACTGCCACTAATGCCGGGAGAACTAAAGCGGCTGACGACGAAGACATCTTTGCCTTCGCCTCCAGCTACTAAGTCTTTGCCTTCTTCGCCCCAAAGAACGTCATTGCCGGCACCGCCATCAATGATGTCGTCGCCAGCACCGCCGAAAACGATGTCGTCGCCATCACCGGCAAAAATTGTATCCGCGCTGGAATTCCCGTAAAGCCAGTCGCCTCCTTCGTTGCCAAATAGCAGGTCGTCGCCGTCGCCACCGAACAGGGAATCGTTACCTTGGTCGCCCCAAAGAACGTCATCACCTCGATCGCCAAACAGACTATCATCACCCAACCCGCCGCGCATACTGTCGCTGCCTTTGCCACCGAAACCCGTGTCTCTGCCTTCAGCACCAACCACTGTGTCATTGCCATCATTACCATAAAGCAGGTCAGGGTTATTTCCCCCGTCTAGGGAGTCGCTGCTTTTCCCTCCGTACAGTGTATCGAGTCCTGAACCGCCGTCAAGAACATCGTTCCCAGGCCCGCCGAAGATTACATCATCATCTTCATTGCCAAATACCAGGTCATCGCCGTCGCCACCTTGGAGGTTATCGTTACCTTGGAGCCCGGAAATCACGTCGGGGCCAATACTGCCTATTAAGGTGTCATTTTTGTCTGTGCCACGGATTATACCGCCGATGATTGCGGGTATTGTACTGCGGCCACCGCCCAATGTGTCGTCTATGCCACCAAATGTATCGTCGGCGGGAGTGGTTGTTGGGGTTGGCGTTGGGGTTGGCGTTGGGGTTGGAGTTGGCGTTGGGGTTGGAGTTGGCGTTGGGGTTGGGGTTGGCGTTGGAGTTGGTGTTGGTGTTGGAGTTGGCGTTGGTGTTGGTAGTGGAACTAATGGGGTTGCACTTGGCATAATTTTGACTCCTTTAAGCTATGATTCTGATTGATTTTTAAAACTGATTAGTATCTTTGTGCCAGCAGTTTATTGCGAAAATGTTGGCTTTAGATTGATGAATAATCTTGTTCTATTCTAAGATACTGAATTAATTGGGCAATGGCTATAGGTATTTTTTAGTCGGCTAATTTTTGTCCTATAACTATATAATCATTGCTGTTTTTGACCAGAGTTTTGGGTATACTATAGCTTTTCTCATTTGGGTGAGGTAATGGGTAATGGGGCATCGGGCATCGGGCATCGGACATTGGGCATCGGGTATCGGGCATCGGGCATCGGACATTACCTATCGCCTATTAGAAGAATTGACTAACAACAAATAACAAATAACAAATAACAACTAACAACTAACTAATCACTTCTACCTTCTTTCGATCGATCGCCTTTGGTACGAAACAGAGTTATGAATTAGGGGCATAAGTGGCCCAGTTTGCTCTTGTCCATTGACCGCGAGTTCACTATGGCACAGATAAAGTTGAGAACAGCGACTTAACAAATCTACCAGAATTCGCCGCAGCCTCTGTTCCCCTTCTGTTTCTTCGTCTTCAGTTTGCCACGATCGCCCCAATTGCGATCGCCAAAACAAAGGAGCAGCAAACAGAGTAGCTGCCCCACCCTCCAACCACAGAGACGAACCCGTATCTAGCCAAAAATGCCATTTATGCGCGCGGCGACTGCTGCGGTACTGAAAGATGTTAGCGAGGGTGACAGTTTGACCGTCGCCCCCATCTGGACGAACTGGAAATGGGTTAGCAGTGACAGTTCCTTGGCGCAACAATTGGATAAAACGGGCGATCGTCTCAGAGTCACCACTAGCCTTGGGTTCTATTTGCTGCATTCGTCCGTCTACTTCCCAGTAGTGAGTGGCAGTTTCCATCAACTCTCGCAGGGCTGCTAGCCGATCGTAGGCCAGGTATCGATCGAATATCAAAAATTTCTGGATAGCTCGATCGAGTAAGGAAATTGGACTCGGCAACAGTCGCTCCTGTTGTTGCGCGCGCTGTTCTTCGATCCACTCCACAATTTGCTCATAAGCCCCTGCGGCTCGGTGTCCGAGTCTGTCCCATCGCGAAAAGGCTGTAATGGGTAACAATTGGGGTCGATCGAGATCTGGGCAAAAACAGTGATCGGCAATTAAACCGGCTCTCACTGGATCGATCGATTTGAGATTTTGCGCTTGGGATTTTCGATTGTTAGCCTCTGGTTCCCATTCCTCTTCCCCTTGGCGGTGTCTCTGGCTACCCAAGACTACCAACATTTCGGCAAAAGCATCTCGATCGACTAAACGGCCAAGTCCAGGATAAACTAACGCTAGCAAAGTCAGCAAAGCTCGAATCGCTGGCGTACTCGACAGAGGACGCTGATCGTTGAGCGATTCCGTGGCGATGTTGTCGCGGGCGAGAATTTCGGTCAGAGTATAACGGGCGATCGCATCTATACCGGGCGCAATTATGGCTATATCCCCCGGCTCAGCAGATTTTGACTTCACCGCCTCGGCAATTATTTCCGCTGTTTCTCGCAGCAATTGCGCCCGCGAAGTCGTTTGGATCGATCGCACAGATTCCGGCAAACTCAAACCAAAAGGATAAAAATTATCAGAATTAACCGTTAAATTTACCGCCAACTCACCCACATCTGCTGCTAAACCCGCTTGTCTATCCAAGTTTTCCACTCTTCCACAGCGTGTTTCCAGTTGAGCCATATATTCCATATCAGCCCCCAAGCCCAAACGCACTCCTCCATCTGGATTGTACGTGAAAGCCCCCGTAGCTCCCCGCAACAGCAAAAACTCAAACAAATCGCGACTGATAGCTGGATAATCATCCACATCATCTGCAATTACTGCTTGGTAGCGATCGACTAAATGCTGTTGGTAAGTCTCATTCTGCAACAGATAGCGCCAATAGAGTTCGCAAATAATCCCGTAAGTCAGAAACCCCCGCGTCAAACACCACTCCCGCCATCTTCCCAGCAAATCTCCCATGCTAGTCCAAAGATGGCTTGAGGCACCCTCCTGAGCAAATCCCTGTTCCAGAATACTGGGAATTTGTTCGATCGGAGTCCCACTAACAGCAGCCAGTTGTAACAAGTCTAGAGTTCGACGCACCATGCGATTTGGACTAACCCCTATTTGTTGCAAAATCCCTTCATCTAGCTCGCGACGCCATAATCTAGCAGCAAGTTCCAGTTCCGTTTCAGGTTGGAGCCGAATCGGAAATTGAGCCCTCAAGTCCAGCGACTCCACTAGCAGCGGCCAAAATAGCATCACTTCCTGCTCGAAAAAGCCGAAAGGTGTGGTTGAGTTAAACGTATATTTCCCTTGGGTAGCGACAGTGAGGCGATCGGCCAATTCCAGGCGATTTTCCCCGTTAGCTGCTAAAACTAAAATTGCTGGGCCAGTCTGTCCGATCCTGCGACGCCCGGAACGCACTGGACTTGAAACTGCTGCTGACAAAGGCTTGACAGTTTTGCTCCACATACAAAACTGCTCAATTAGGCGAGTGGTTTTGCCACTGCGGGCGGCTCCGACAATCCAAATAGAATCCGAGGACACGATTTCTAATTTAAGTAAGTTTGCTAATATACCATGAATACTTTAATTACTGATCCCCGTGGCAGACTAAGCCAATTTAGCTATGAATACTTCTCCCTGGAACAGATTTGTAAAATATCTCTACAGTGCCCGCCAATGGTATCGAGAAACCCCTGAAAGAGCCCTAGAACAAGCCTATGAAGCTGCTTTGGCAATTAAGGCGATCGAAGACGAGCATTTTGGCAGTCAACCAATTGGCGATCGCGCGGGCGATTACGGACACAGCACTCTATCTTACTTTAAATCCGATCTGCAAAAATACCTCAAAATCATCCAAACTAGAATGGTTGAGTTTAACGCCAGCCGTTCTTTTTTGGAACTACCAGAGCGGGTGTCTGCTCAATCAAAGGGTGTTTTGGGCGATCGTTACCAAAAATCAGGCACAAATACCAAAGATCGAGCATCCCTTGTATTTGAGAAGCTAGAGTTTATTGATACGGTCATCACCCGCTATATCAATCGTAAATCCACAGCAATTGTCCCAATTTCTAGTGGGGCAAATATTCCGATAAATTCTAAAAATGGTAGTCCTCAGCCTTACCAAAATAACGCTTCACCTAACTCAAACCAAAGTGAAGCTGATGGAGTTGATACTTATATTGACGAAGTGAGTTTATTACCCCGATCGCTTTTGGGAACCCTGAATCGAATTACCAAAGAGTTAGACCCATCAGCCGAAAAAGAAGTAGTTAAAAACTTTCGTAATTCCAAAATAAAAACAGTCATTTCTTTAAGATTCATTTTACTATTAATCTTAGTCCCCCTGTTGACCAATCAACTAGCCAAAAATTTCATAGTCGGGCCCATAGTCGATCGAGTCAGAATCAACAACAATGCTCCTATATTTATCAATATTGACTTAGAAGAAGAAGCATTTAAACAACTAGAAAAATTTGAACAACACCTGAAATTTCAAACATTAATTGGTCAAGCTCCAGCGATTTCTCCAGAAGAAAAGAAAAAGAAAATTGAACAAAAAGCTCTTGAAATAGCCGAAGAATACCGAGGTGAAAGCTCTAGTGCCATCAAAAATGTTTTTGCCGATCTAATTTCCTGCGCTGCTTTTGTCATTATTCTAATCAGCAACAAGAGAGAGATTGAAGTTGTCAAGTCTTTTATGGACGATGTGGTTTACGGTCTTAGTGACAGTGCTAAGGCTTTTGTGATTATCTTGTTTACCGATGTGTTTGTCGGATTCCACTCACCTCACGGTTGGGAAATAATTCTCGAAGGTGTATCAAGACATTTCGGACTCCCGGAAAATAGGCAATTCATCTTTCTGTTCATTGCCACATTTCCTGTAATCTTGGATACGGTTTTCAAGTATTGGATATTCCGCTACTTAAATCGGAGTTCGCCTTCTGCTGTCGCCACTTACAAGAATATGAACGAATAGGGAATCGGGAATCGGGAATCAGGAATCGGGAATTGGGCATTGGGCATTGCGAATTGGGAATTGGGCATTGGGCATTGCGAATCGGGCATTGCGAATCGGGGATTAGAAGAGACGGCAATGCCGTTTCCCTACCCCAAAATAATCAGGTAGGGAAACGGCACTGCCGTCTCTTCCTTCTTCCTTCTTCCTTCTTCCTTCTTCCTTCTTCCGACTCTGATAAAACTGAGATCTTGCACCATTCTCAATAAGCTTTATATGGACGGGCAGGATGCCCATCCCACAAGAAAAATTCACTCTTTGTGGAACAGGCATCTTGCCTGTTGCTGACATTGGTGGAAGATGTAAGATAAAACTGACATCCGTTAAATCCGCTACATAATCCGCTGCCAACCATCCGTTAAATCCGTTACATAATCCGCTGCCGAACTTCCTTCAATTATTCCACATCTTCTTACGTTGTCGCCGATTAGCCACCGACTCCACCAGCCCCAGCCCCAGAAAATTACTTAACAACGAGGCATTCCCATAACTCAAAAAAGGTAACGGAATCCCCGTAACAGGAGCCAAACCGATATTCATCCCAATATTTACGAACACCTGAAAAATCAACATTGACAATACACCAATAGCCAGTAAAGAACCAAAATTATCATTAGCAGTTTGAGCAATAATTACCAACCGCAAACAAATCACCCAGAAAACAAACAACACACAAATACAGCCAATAAAACCTAATTCTTCACCAATAGCTGAAAAAATAAAGTCCGTATGTTGTTCAGGAATAAAGTTAAGCTGAGTTTGAGTTCCGTGATTCAATCCCCTGCCCTTAAGTTCGCCAGCACCGATCGCAATTCGAGATTGAATCAAGTGATACCCACTGCCCAAAGGGTCTTTCTCCGGGTTCAAAAATCCCGTCAGACGCATTTTTTGATAATCTTTCAGCACACCCCAAAAAATATGTCCGACGTGTCCAGAAACCACATTCACCAGCACAGTAGCGAAAGTCCCCAACCAGCGCCAAGGCAGAGTTTGCCAAGCAATAACACCCGCCACAACTATCCAACCTATCCAAATCGGTGTAGACAGGTTATTCACCAGAACCGAGATGAGAGGAGAAAACAGCAATATCAGCCAACCAGGATTCACATTCCCCCAGTAAAACATCCCCATTGTGATCGCCCCAAACACTAGGGAAGTACCCAAGTTTGGTTCAGCAAAAATCAATCCCCAGGGTACAGCCATGATTGCTAGCAGCTTCAACATATCCCGCACCGTAGGGACTGTTTTATCGTGCATCAGGGCTGCTAGAGTAATAATCATGCCGATTTTGGCAAATTCTGACGGCTGCAAGTAAAAGCCGCCGATATTAATCCACCGTTGAGCACCGAGCCCTGTAGTACCGATAAACCGTACAGCAATCAGTGACAAATTGATCGCCACGTAGATTCCCCATTTCCACTGAAGCAACAATTCGTAGCGACACCGGGCAATAATGATTGCTAAGAACAAACCGACTCCGCCTGTTACCCAGTGTCGCCACCAGTCGATGAGTCCCTGATTGATCTCAACACTGTGAATCATGATTCCCCCCAATATGGTGAGGGCGATGCAGGCGGCGAATAGCCAAAGGTCTACTTCTTCCCAGGGTTTGAGGATTGATGTCCAGCGATTTCTGACTTGTATTCTCTGAAACATAAGGATTTTAGATTTTAGATTTTAGATTATCGGGCTGATACTGTACTGAGTTTATCTTTGTACCTCAGACTCTTCGGCGACTGGTAGGGATGTTCCGGGAATGGGAGAAGGGGCTGGTTCGTAAAGGTACTCAAAGCCGTTACCATCTGGATCTCTGCCATAAAAGGATGCAGTACCGTCGCGGTGTTCGTGGATGTGCGTGACGGAAACACCTTCAGCTTTGAGTTGTTCGTGGGCGCATTCCATTTCGGTGCGCGAGTCAAATACAAACCCAAAATGCGGCCCGGCTTGGTCGTAACTCGGACTCAACAGTGCTAATCCGTCTTCTCCTGCTTTCAAATAAGCCCAGTCTGCATCTTTCCAGACTAACTCCATCCCCATGTTGCGGTAGAACTCAGCAGATTTTTCAATGTCTTGCACGCAAACGGCTACGTGACCCAATCGTTTTAGTTTCATAATCTACAAATTTTATTTTTGTGCTTTACTTGATTGTATCTATTTTTTGCTGGATCTTCGCTTAACTACTTTTGGCTAAATTTTTATGATTGACATTCCCGGGCGTGAACGCACGGGGATTCTTAAGACATATAAAACAGGAGAAGCGGTTCGAGTCGTAGCCATTGACCAGGTATAATTTAGAATAGAATCAAAAAAATGTGTATTCATTCGTAGGAAATAAAAAATAGTCGATCGCAACTCCAACACCATCTCAGGTAATTCAAACCTATGACTGCTACCATACCCGTCACAATCCCCATTAACAGTATTCTGCTCAACCCAGGTAGTTTAATGACTATCCGCGATGTCACATGGGAGCAATTTGAAGCGATTTTAGCAGAAAGAGAAGCAGAAGGAATCAGAACGAGAATCGCTTATATTAAAGGAACACTAGAAATTATGTCGCCTCTCCCCATCCACGAAAGACCGCACCGAATTATTGGTCACATAGTTGTCGCTCTACTCGATATCCAAGAGCGAGATTGGGAAGACTTTGGTTCGACAACCTTTAGAAAGAAAGCCAAAAAAGCAGGACTCGAACCAGACACCTGTTTTTATATTCAAAATGCTGAGAAAGTACGCGATCGCAAAAGAATAGATATGACAGTCGATCCGCCTCCTGACTTGGCAATTGAAGCCGATGTAACCTCTGGGACTGCTCTTGATATCTATGAAGCATTAGAAGTTCCAGAAGTGTGGATATATACTGAAGAAAAATTTACCATTAACGTTCTCACCGACGGGAAGTACGTTGAATCCTCTACCAGTCCTACTTTTCCTAACTTACCGATTTTGGAGTTAATTCCTCAGTTGGTCGATCGAGCATTCACTGATGGTAGCAGTAAAATGCTGAGAGAGTTGAGAAAGCAGATGAGTTAGTGTTTTGACACTCCGGGTCTTCAGGCGTGAGGATTCTTTGTTCTACGAAGCTAAGACTTGCTCACTTGCAATGATCAAGATTTCTCCAACCAAAGTAACGGAGTCGTGCGATCGCTACCTGCCGAAAGGCTAACATTTTGTTAGTCTATCTTAAATACATTGTGGAAGTGAAACAGCGTGAATATTGAAATTGGGCGGGGCAAAAGTGCTCGCCGAGCTTACGGCATAGATGAAATCGCGCTCGTACCCGGACAGCGCACCCTGGATCCGAGTATGGCAGACACTCGGTGGCAGATTGGCGGGATCGATCGCGAAATCCCGATTATCGCCAGCGCAATGGACGGAGTAGTCGATGTCCGCATGGCCGTTTTGCTGTCGGAATTGGGAGCACTGGGCGTCCTCAACCTAGAAGGAATTTACACCCGCTATGCCGACCCCCAGCCAATATTAGAGCGCATCGCTTCTGTGGGGAACCACGAATTCGTCTCCCTGATGCAGCAACTCTATGCCGAACCCATCAAGCCAGAATTAATCGGTCAGCGAATTAGAGAAATTAAAGATGGAGGAGGGATTGCCGCTGTCAGCGCTACCCCCGCCGGCGCCAGCAAATACGGCTCAACAGTTGCAGCAGCGGGAGCTGATATATTTTTCATACAAGCAACTGTAGTCTCAACAGCTTTTCTGGCCCCGGAATCGGTAACGCCTCTAGACTTAACTCAATTTTGTCAAGAGATGCCAATCCCAGTAATTTTGGGCAACTGCGTCACCTACGAAGTCGCCCTGAATTTAATGAAAACTGGCGCTGCGGGCATCCTCGTGGGCATCGGGCCAGGGGCTGCTTGCACATCCCGTGGCGTGTTGGGTGTCGGCGTTCCCCAAGCAACAGCAGTAGCAGACTGTGCAGCAGCGCGGGACGACTACTATCGCGAAACTGGCAAATACGTGTCGGTGATTGCTGATGGCGGTTTAATTACTGGTGGCGACATCTGTAAGTGCATCGCCTGTGGTGCCGATGGGGTGATGATTGGTTCGCCCTTTGCCAGGGCCGCAGAAGCTCCTGGTATGGGCTTTCACTGGGGTATGGCGACTCCCAGTCCAGTTTTGCCACGGGGCACTCGGATTCGCGTGGGGACAACTGGTACTTTGGAGCAAATTCTCCGAGGACCGGCCCAACTCGATGACGGTACTCACAACTTCCTGGGAGCTCTGAAAACTAGCATGGGAACTCTAGGTGCTAAAAACCTTAAGGAGATGCAGCAAGTGGAGGTAGTGATCGCTCCTTCTCTGCTTACTGAGGGTAAAGTCTATCAGAAAGCTCAGCAGTTGGGCATGGGTAAGTAGATTTGCTGGTCACTGACGAGCTTACCTTGACAAACTTTGTTGGATAGTCTCGAAATTTACATAACGTTGTGGAATTATCGAGGTGGAGGTGTCACAATAGAGTAAGCGGAGACACAAGTTTCCGTTCACTCCTCACACCACACTCCGCCCGAACTACTGTTTGGGCGGTTCCTTTTTTACCGAAATTCTAGTTTTTACTTGTCTAGTAAGGGTTTGAGGGTTTTTCGAGCGGATTGTCGTTCGATCGCCTACTCTGTTCTTTCTTCTATCTTTCTGATTTCTCCCCCAGCTTCGGCGAAGGGATCTCTTGCTTCTAAAATATTTAGTGCGACTGGTTACACTTTTTGCTAAGATTATAAGCTAAGAAATAGTATTTACAAGGATGGCTAGGGATGTCAGCAGCCGCGCAAGTAACCGACTCTACCTTCAAGCAGGAAGTGCTCGATAGTGAAGTTCCAGTTTTAGTAGATTTTTGGGCTCCTTGGTGTGGGCCCTGTCGGATGGTCGCTCCTGTCGTAGATGAAATTGCCCAGCAATTTGAAGGGCAGGTGAAGGTAGTAAAAGTCAATACCGACGAAAATCCTAACGTGGCTAGTCAATACGGTATCCGCAGTATTCCAACGCTGATGATATTTAAGGGCGGTCAGCGGGTGGATATGGTGGTTGGAGCGGTTCCGAAAACTACTCTGGCTAACACTTTGGAAAAGTACATTTAACACAACGACGACCAGTTGTCTGTTGTTTTTTGGGAACAGCGAGGATGCTAACTCGCTTGGCAGACGGGGGTAAGGAAGAAGGAAAAAGCGATGAGTGGGTCAGCAGGGAAATTTGCTGGTAGCTAAGAGCTGATAATTTCGCCTAGCCCCTGATTTTTTTTAAACTACAAATTCTTAACATTTCGGAAAAATTCATGATTCCTTCTCCGTCTGGTCAAGCTTTTGAATCCGAAAGCGCTGAGGTGATAGATTTGATTAATCAGTTGCCAATGCTGAAGCACAAAGAGTGGATTGAACGATCGCTCTCTACTATAGTGCAGATGGCCGGAGAGGATCTCGATCGCCTAGACTGGAAAATTATCTCGTCGTCTCTACGAGATATGGAAAAAGCTTTCTCGATGTTTTATCCTTACCGCCACGTTCGCAAAATTGTGATGTTTGGTTCGGCAAGGGTGTCCCCGGAATCTGCGGAATATCAGATGGCAAAAGATTTTGCTACAGCCATTACCCAGCAAGGGTTTATGGTGATTACTGGTGGTGGTGGGGGAGTCATGCGAGCGGGGAATGAGGGCGCGACTGCTGAACATTCTTTTGGACTAAATATTCAGTTGCCTTTTGAGCAAGGTTCTAATTCTTTCATTGAGGGCGATCGCAAGTTGCTCAATTTCAAATATTTTTTCACTCGCAAGTTATTTTTTCTACGGGAAAGTGATGGTTTAGCTCTGTTTCCCGGTGGTTTCGGCACTATGGATGAGGCTTTTGAGTGTCTGACTTTGACTCAAACTGGCAAGTTTGGGCCGGCTCCTGTAGTGTTAATCGATCGACCAGGGGGTGATTATTGGCACGATTGGAATGCTTTTGTACAAAAACAATTGCGCGGGCGGGGTTTGATTTCAGCAGACGATCGCAGTCTATATACGATTACAGACAATGTGGAGGTAGCTTGCGAGGCGATCGCGAGTTTTTATCTAGTTTATCACTCCTGTCGCTACGTGAATGAAAAACTGGTAATTCGCTTAAAATCAGAGCTTTCCGATGGTAATGTAGAACAGTTAAACACGGATTTCAGCGATATTTTAGTCCAGGGAAAAATCGAGAAAAGTCAAGCTTTACCAGCAGAAGTGGGAGATGAAACTTTCGATTTACCTCGCCTGATTTTGCATTTTAACCAGCGGAATTCGGGACGGCTTTATCAGCTAATTGCTACTATCAATCAAATGGGAGAGGCATCACCTGCGGCGGCGCATCCAGAACAAAAGTAGTTGTTTGTCAATGGTCTGTATAACAAGGAAACCCGAAGCGCTCAAATTCCCCTGAATCAGGGGAATTTAGATGGCCACATCCTTACAAATACATAGTTTAGCTGGGATTTGTCAAAGACTTTTGCACTAACTCTAACCATTCTCTGACTGTTTGATTGTCAGCTTCGGGGTTATAGTAACATCCCAATTCATCGAGAATAAATGTTTCTAAGTCGGCTGGTGCGATCGGTATTTCTAGTAGTTTATTAAGTTCTGCCAATGCAGATTCAATACTTTCTGGCGGTTCGCTATTGCGGTAATTTTCGACTACTTCACCGGGACTGTTAGCTTCTTCCGTCCAGTCTTGATGAAAGTAGGAACTAAAAAATTGGGTTAAATTAGGAAATTGATTGTTCATCGGAAAATGTGGGTGGAAACCCCGTCTTTCAAGACGGCTTGACATCGAAATATATGCACTCACAAGATAAATGCTACAACGTGAGGTATGCAGAAAGCCTTTAAGTACCGCTTCTATCCAACGCCTGAGCAGGAAACCTTGCTGAGGCGAACGATGTCTATAACCGTGCCCTCGCTGCTAGAACTGAGGCATGGTACAAGGATAAACAACGAGTGGGGTACAAAGAAACTGCGGCTATGCTGCTTCGTAAAACTTACCTAAACCTATCTAAAGCTATCTTTAGATATAATCCAAAGTTCACTTCCTACGCTATTGGGTAGACGACTAATCCCAAGATAAGTAGGCTATCCCCCTCAAGCCGAGGGTTCCCAATTTAAAATATTAACACTTGCATTAAAATCCCGATCTAAA
>REAP01000093.1 GCA_004294385.1 Oscillatoriales cyanobacterium
TTATTTAGATTGTTTGTGAGTTGTCAAAATTATCGGTGAACCCGCCCCTACGAGATTTTGATTTGGGTGTAAGATGTAAAAAGAAAAAATAATGACGGGCTTTCAAATCTAAAATTCAAAATCAATGACAGTTGAAAGGGTAACATCGGGATTGAATTTGCAGTCGGGCGATCGCTTTTTAGTCCTCTACGGGGCGAATACGAGCGATACGTTTTGCAGCCAGGATTTATTGTTGCGAAATATTGAACAGGTTTTACATGAATATTTGCGCTGCGAAGGCTATCAGCGAATTCTATTTTATTCTGGTAGTAAAAAACTGTATTTTCTGGATGAGAAATCGCGCGCGCGATCGCGTTTACAACCCAAATCTGCCGCTAATTCCCCCTCTTCACAGCCGATGCGATTCAGAGGTGCTTTAGGGAACAAGGGCGGATTGTTAGGGAAGCAATCGGCTCAGACAAATACCCCCACTACACCTACCCCCGCAGCACCCAATTCAAGCCCCAGGCTCCAAGATACTGCAATCTTGCCGATTGTTGAAACTGCGATGCGGGAGAGTTCGCAACAATCGGCGATCGTCTTTTCTAATGCTGAAGATTTGGCTAATTTTGATAACCGCCGCGAACTGTTTGGACGGATTGTAGATTGGTCGCGTTTCCCGCCCAACAATCGCAATCTTTGTATCTTCATTTTTCACCATGAAAATCGTACTACTTTACAGCAGTTTTGTCAACGCATTGGATTCACATTTCTAGCAAATCTGGCAAACAATGGCGATGATTCTCACAGTCGCACGGTTAATTTCGTGCATTTGAGTGCGCCTGATGCGGGAGAAATTAGAGCCTTGCGCGATTATTTTCGACTGGAACACCGCAAGGTGGTAGACTGGAATGGGGCGGATAAATTATGCAGTTGGATAGCTGCGGAAAATAAGCCGCTGAAACATTGGTGCGATCGCTTTGAAGTGTCTCGCCAAATTTCCTTGACAGAAGCGCGAAGATTGGGATGGTTATCTGCTGATATGAATACTAAACCTGCTTTAGAAAGATTGGCAGAAATGACTGGGCTTGCTGCTGTTAAAAATACGATTCGGCGGCGGATGCAAGTGTTGGAAATTGAGCGAGAAAGGCTGCAACAAGGTATTAGCACTGAACCGATTCGGCTGCACGTAATTTTTAAGGGTAATCCCGGTACTGGCAAAACTACTGTTGCTAGATTGATCGGGGAAATTTATCGCGATTTGGGATTGTTGAAGGGGGGACATTTGAAGGAGGTAGCTAGGCAAGATTTAGTCGCAGGATATGTGGGACAAACTGCGATTAAGACTAATGAAGCTATTGATGCAGCGCTGGATGGAGTGTTATTTATTGATGAAGCTTATACCTTAACTCAAGGGGGAGATCAGTTTGGGAAAGAAGCAGTGGATGTGCTGCTAAAACGGATGGAGGATGACAGACACCGACTGGCGGTAATTGTCGCGGGATATCCTGATGAAATGGCGGAATTTGTGGCGGCAAATCCGGGTTTGCAGCGCCGCTTGACTGAAATTGTGTTTGAAGATTATAATCCGGCTGAGTTGTTGGCGATTTTTCAACAGCGGGTGGCGCGGGTGCGGTGTTCGATTACGCCGGATTTGGAGGTGGCTTTGATGAATTTGTTTGGTGAATTGTATCAAAGGCGCGATCGCACTTTTGGGAATGCGGGATTAGTCGAAAATTTGTTTAATTTGATGGATGAGTTGCGTAGTCAGCGGGTGATTGAACAAAAGTGCGATCGGCTTTTGGAACCTTTTCAAGTTGCGGATTTACCTGCTGAATACCGACAAGAATCGAGAAAAGATGAGGCGATTTTACAGGAATTGTTGCAGGAATTAGACAGGACAATTGGTTTGCATTCTGTGAAAGCAGCGATTGGAGAAATTGTCAATAGCCAAATTGCTAATCAACGGCTGCGGGAAGCCGGGATGTTAACTAAAAATAGTACCGAAACGCGGCATATGCTCTTTACGGGGAATCCTGGTACTGGAAAAACTACGATTGCGCGATTAATAGGACGGATTTTTAAGGCTTTGGGTTTGTTGCGGAAAGGGCAATTTGTGGAAGCAGACAGACGCAGTTTGGTAGGGTGTGTTGTGGGAGAAACTGCACAAAAGACTGCTGAGGCGATCGAGTCTGCTTTGGATGGAATACTGTTTATTGATGAAGCTTACGCCTTGAGTCGCAGCGAGTCGGGGATTGATTTTGGGAAGGAAGCCATTGATACTATAGTACCGATGATGGAGAATCAGCGCGATCGCTTAATAGTAATTCTAGCTGGATATTCCCGCGAGATGGAACAGTTTATGGACGCAAATTCCGGGATGGCTTCGCGGATTGCGTACAAAATCGAGTTTCCCGATTATAATGGTGAAGAATTGCACCAAATTTTCCTCAGTATGTGTCAGGGGGATGGGTGGATTTGTCCTCCCGATGTCTCGGCGCGCTTACAAGCAGTTTTGATGGCTGCGTACCAAAATAGAGGGCGCAATTTTGGGAATGGACGCAGTGTGCGGAATTTTTATGAAAAAATGGTGAATCGCCTCAAAAGTCGCATGGTGCGAGATAATTTGATTGGGGAGGCGATGAGGAGGTTTGCGTTAGCAGATATACCAGATTGGGAGGAAGGAAATTAGCAATGGCACAGTGTGCGGTGTGTAAGACTGAATACCTAGAGGGGCAGGCAAAATATTGCTCTACCTGCGGTTGGGCTCTGATACCTTATCCGCTGACATTTGAAATACCAGAAGCGTTTTTGGAAAAGCAACAAGCTAACCTAGTTTGGGCCAAGCAGATGTGGGCGCGATCGCAGTTTCAGTTAAAGCAAGTACAATCACAATTAGAACAACTCGATCGCCAAAGTGCTCAACTCCAGTCACATCTAGTTGAGACTCAATTGCAGCGAGAAGAAACTGATCGGCAACGCATACAACTTCAGTCCCAAGTTCAACAATTAAATCAAGAAAAAGTACAGTCGCAATCTATAATATCCCAAATTCAATCAGAATTAGAAATTTCTCATAAAAATTGTTTTCAAACGCAATCAGAATTAAAAGAAGCTAATCAACAACGCTCACAACTACAATCAGATTTATCTCAACTGCAATCACAACTAGAATTATGCAACAGCAACGCCTTAAAAATTCACTCAAGCCGAACATTTAACAACAGAAAAAACACAACTTCAATCAGAATTAAAAGAAGCTAATCAACAACGCTCACAACTGCAAATTCAATTATCTCAAACCCAAGAGAAACTATCAAGCAACGAACAGGAATTATTAGACCTACAACCACTACTCCGCCAAAACAAATCCCCCTCCCGCAAATCAAATCGTATTTGGGATTGTTGGGATGAGGAATAGTCTCAAAAAATAGTCGCTCCTTCTAGATCAATTAGTCCAGATCAATTGGGATCTGTCTTCCTCTATAATAAATGGTGGCCTCCTTTAGTTCTCTAGCTAGTATACGCACTTGCTTGCGAGTTTCTTGAAATTTATTCTGGCTCGATTCTTCCTCTTCCTGTTTTCGTTGAATTTTCCCCCTATTAAGCACTCTCATCCATCCATTTTCTAGATTTTCCAATTCTTCCCCAATTTCCTTCCGTCGCTTGTCTTCTGCTAAACAAGATTCTCTAAGTATAGAGAATAGGGCAAACACTACAGGGAGATAAAGATTTTTAGGTTCGATTCTTCCTGAGTTTTTGTCCTGTGCAAGTTCCCTTCCCAAAGTGGTTGGGCAAATCATTACTAACCAATCTGAATTTTCAGCAAATAAGGGGGAAAATAGTTGTTTAACATCTTCAATTAATTCTTCCCATTGGGGTCTATCAATACAATCGTACTTAGTCAGAGTTATTACAATTGGAAACATTGTTCGGTTTTGAGCTTTAAGAGTTTGACTCAGATAAGCAAGATGACCACCCATGATACTTGCTTTAGTGTTTATTAACACTTTTGCTAAATTAACAGAAGTCACTTTCTCTCGCAGATGCTCTCCCGATATACATAGAAACAAACAGGATGACTCTGAAATATAATCTCTCAACTCTCTTACGTCTTGTGCGTCAGATTGGTCTGACATTGCACTTCCCCGATAGTCTAGCCATTCAAACTTAATTATTGGCTTGTATGCGTAGCAAAATTCAAAAGCATAGGTAAGGGCTTGGTCAGTTGGTGATGGCCAACGATCTTCACCAGTTTCATTAACAAGGCCTTCCCATAAAGCATGCAGCCGAGAATGTTCATCTCTATCGGTAGCAATCATGCTAAATCCATGTCTGTTATTTGACATAGCTGCGTACATTCCCCACACATAGCAGGTCTTTCCAGAACTACTATCACCCAACATGGTAATTTTTTTTATAGGGTCAGCCATAAGACATCTCTCCATTCAAGTTCAGCGAGGTTTTAGGTTATTGTTTGGCTAAATAAATTATTCAGCCTTGTTAGAATCAATGGGAATTTTTAGTTTTTCAATCCAAATCCTATACTTTTGGTATAAAAAAACTATACTACCACCAAATAAACCACCTAGAATGATAGCTATTACCATCCAGTTAAACAAAATTGCTCCCCAAATAATTACACCTATTACCGCTCCATATATCCTCTCTTTCTCCAAAATAATTATCTTTTTATCTGGCTCATTTCTTCTATCTTGAATCCCAGCATTATTAGCTAGAGGGTTAACACGCTTTAGAATATTATGCTTTACACCGGGAACTGTGGCGTTTAAAAAAGGACTTTCTAAAACATCCTTTTCTGTGGGCATTCCCAGACAAAGCGACACAGTTTTATAATTATAAACGAAAGAGCAAGCCGTTTCCCAAATCTCGCATTTACTATCAGGTGAATTTGACCATAGCTTAACTTCGCTATCGTCCATATTTAGGAAAAAGTAGGGATTAATTTCTGAGTTTGTGCGGTACAAACAAATGGGCATTCGGATATACTTAAACCGAGACGTTTGAGGCTTACTTCTTAAATTGTGAGATTTTACTAACCATTGGTCTTTTACAGAATTATAGGGAGCTTGAAAAAGGTTAATATGATCTGTATAATTAGGTATCTCACGGTATAATTCTGGATTTTCATCTACTTTAATCACATATCCAACAAAAACATGGATAGGACGACTGTCTTTGTCAACAGCCAGATCCGGATTACTAATCAGGTCTTTCAGGTTACAAGTCACACCGATGACGCAGTGCTTTTGATTTTTGAATAGCGACCATCGGGGATTACCTGGTAACTGCTCTGGCTTTCTTGTAGTTGCTTTAATATAATTCTTCGCCCAATTCACATCTTCTGTTGTAAAATCCACTGGAATTGCCAGAAGACGATAATCGGCTTCGTAGGTTCGACCATAAACAATTATAGACCACAGACACATAAGCTTTTACCTCTAGACTTAACACAAAACATTATTTCTCAATCAATTCTCTGAGGCAAGTTTTTGTGTTATCCTAAGAGATTAGGGGATTAATCTGTATAAAATCATACACTAAGTCAAGGTATATGGCCAACTGCCTTCAGTATTCCAGGAGCCATTATGTCGAAGAAGGGCTACTTCGACTCCGCAGTAGCTAAAACGATGAACAAAGGTGCTTACCGCAGTCTGTTAACTACCAAACTACCTGACTGGCAACTATAACATAACCCTCTACTGAAAGACATATTGGTTAACTATATTTGTTGAAACCTTAGCACTATTACTATATACTATAAATTAAAAAAAATACTGATTCACAGGTAATTCTATGAAACGCAGCAACCGAAACCGCAACAATCAGATCCCCACTCCATCAGAAGAGCGGGACTGGGTATTAACAGTGCTACTGGCAATCATAAACTTAGGTAGTGGCGCTACAACCATTATGGGAGCCATGCAAGTTCTCCCAAGAACTTTGGCTTGGGGTCTAGGTGGAACTATTCAGTTGTTCCTGTTTCTCCTCCTTGGTGAATTCACTGCCAAACACGCACCTTTTCGCAAGTGGGTAGCAGTATTAGTGTTGACATCTATAAGCGTCTACACCAGTTTTTTTACTTACTACAAAGAACTGGCTGGAGAGGCTAGTGAGAAGTTAGCCCATGATCGAGCTGCTCTAGCTCACCAAAAGTTTGTTGCAGATTTGTACACACCGATGAAAGATAGCCTTAAGCAATTGGAAGATGAAGCAGCAAGTGCCAGAGTATTAGCAGAAGCAGAGAAGAGTAGAGGCGTTCAAAGTGGGTTGGGAGGTGGCTATGAGACGGAAGCTAGGAAGTTAGATCTGCAAGCACTGGGTTCGGAAAATAAAGCTAAGAATTTTAAATCTACTGTTGAGAAACTCCGCCCCAAGTTTGACTATGAGATAAAAGGACTAAAGCCAAATGAAATTCTCGACAAAGATCGTCAGGCTTTAACGGAAGTGCCAGCAGAGAGGCGGCAGAATTATCCAGAATTAAAGCGTGAAATGTACATAGATGAAGAACTTGATGTATCTCTGCTGGCCCCTTACAACAAAGTAAAGCGGCTTGAGGAACCAGCGCTCTTCTCGATGGGAATTGCCCTTGGTGTAGATGGCATAGCAATTATGCTCGGTACTGCTATTACAATTAAGCGCGAACGTAAAACTCTAGCGCAACTTATAGCCGACCAGATTCTCAAATGGAAGAGAGGGTTTGCTCATGTTATAGGGGCAATAGAGGAAACTGTAGATCAGGACCAATTAAATGGAAATGCTCCACAGGCGATCGGGGAAGCAGTTGGAAGTTCAGTGACTTTGAAATTGCAAGGTAAAGGTTCCCAGTTTCTCAGAGAGTTTGAAAAGGCGATCGAAACGAGAGAACCACATATTATCAATTATCAAGTGCTTAACAATCATCCGAATCCGACCTTTAAATCTGGATTTATTTTATTGCTCAATAAGTTGGGAGAACCGGGACGCGCTTGGGTACGGATGAACAGCCAAAATAGTTGGGTGGTAGTCCCAGAACATTATCATAGATTGACAAAATGGCTGACAGAAGAGATTGATCATCATAACCAAGAAGAAGCAGAGAGTGAGTTACCAGAAGGTTGGGGATTCACCGATCCCAAAGTGGCTGATGTTACATTCAGAATTCCCTTAATTAACAACTCGCGTTAAACTTTTGAACTCCCATCATGCCAACTTACAAAATCGGTCTGGACTTCGGTACAACAAACTCGATCATCTCCTATCTCACCCCCAACGGAGATCTCGAAGCATTTCCGTATCCGCCACCAAACGGAGAGAAATACGTCCCTTCTTTCATCGCCTATCATTCAGATGGTGACACGGAAATTGGCACTGCCGCCCGTAACACCGCCACCCACGATTCCTCTGCTGAAACCTACGGCAATTTCAAAATGCGATTGCCGCTAAAGGAGTCTGAATTTGGTCAATATTTTTCAGGCGATCGCACCCCGATTAGTGTTACCATTGATTACCTGCGGGAACTGCTAATTTCTACTAAAAACTCCTACAGTTTTAGCAGGGAAAAAGGCGAAATTGCCAGCATTGTTGTCTCTGTTCCAGAATTTTGGCGCGACATCTATAATTTAGGTCGGGAACGCCTGCAAGAATTAATAAAAAAAGACTTAGGACTAGAAAAACAACTCATCCAACTCGTTAGCGAACCTGTTGCTGCTGCTGCTTATTATGCCTGGGAAACTCAACGGCGTGCGAGAGAAAAAGGCAGTGAATCTTTCAGTGGTAATTTACTCGTCTGCGATATGGGAGGCGGCACTTTTGATGTTAGCCTTTGTCGTATTTATGACGACAACAAAGTGGAAGTTCTCTACTTTGACGGACAAGGTGACAAAGGTTTAGAATCAGCAGGAGTCGCTTTCGATCGGCGCGTTGTTCAACAAGCTTATACTAAAAAGCACGGTAAATCTTTAGATGAAAATACTGCTGAATTTATTCGGTTGCTCAAAGAGTTTGAAAGTGTAAAAATAGGCAAGCATGACAGAGCTACAAAGAGCCTGGAAAACTATCTGGATGCTCCCGATGACACAGCCCAAAATGAAGCTTATAAATTCAGTGACTACGCGGTAACGCTGGGAGAAGTCAACGAAGCATTTGCCCTCATTGCCCAAGGTATCCAAACTGTAATTACAAGAGTTAATACCCACATCAAACAACAAGAACTGGCAATAGACCGCATTTTTATGGTAGGTGGCTTCTCTCAGTTCCTCCTCGTGCAACGGGCAATTACCGATGCTTTAGGAATCGTTAAAAATGACCGCCGGATTGACAAAGAAATTAATATAACTAACAGTGCTTATGCTATTTCCTTCGGGGCTTGTTTGATTGCTAACGGTTTGGTTGATCCAAGAGAGAAATATACTCATACCCTTGGTATTATTTCAGAAAAAATCAACAATCACGAGGAAAGAGTAAAAAAGGAAATTACCCTGATTGAAGGTGGTTCTAATTTAGATACCTTAGCACAGCCTAATTTCTTTACAGAAGCAATGACATCCTTTAGGCAAGAAGTTGCTGTCATTCTGTGGGTACAACTGATGTCTAAAGGCAAAAAACACCAAGAATTGATGCCCGACAATATTGAATTACCAAATTACTCCTCCGGGGCCAAATATCGGGTTGGGATGAAAGTCGATCGATCGCAAATTGCTTATTTAGTGATTGAGGAAGTAAACGCTAGAAAGCCTGTGGAGTATAAGCTAGGAAATCTTATTGCTAAAATGTTTCCCAGTTTTGTTTTCTTTGATGAAGACGAATTTGATGAATAGATATTTCAGCCTGGACGCACTCCGACTGAAGAAACCGGGTTTTTTACCGAATCTGCGGATCACAACGCATCTTTTCGTAAAAAAACCCGGTTTCTGGGGGCCCGCGCGTAAGTCATTTATTTGTAATAATACCATAATTGGAGGTTTTTATGCAGCCAAATCAGCAACATGATATAGAAGCAATAACAATTGTATTGCAGCAAATACAAAAAAGTCAAAACTTCAGAGAATTTGAAACAATTAAACTGCCTTTGGAATTAGTACAAGCAGGAATGAGCCTCTGGGAGTCAACTTTTTATCCAGAAGTTTTGAGACAGTTGGCTGGTGCAGATCCAGAAACTTTGGAAGCGTGGGCGATCGCACTTTCCCGAACTCTCAACACCCAGTTAGAAATACTCAATTCTTGGCTCCCCCACTTGACAACTTTACCGATACCGACTACACTAAAAGAAAAGATAGGCGATCGCACTTCAGCCATCAACCAAATAGCCAACGATAAATCTAAACTACTTCAGTCAGCAGCTAACTTGCTGCAACAGGAAGAAAAATTGCAGCAATCTAACTCTGAATTGCAAAGTTTAAGAGAGAAAGCTAGACAACTGCAAGAGATTCAAACCGAACTCGAAGGCACTAATTTAGACAAATTGCGGGCAGAGATTGCGACACAAAAGGCGGCTTTGGAACCGGAACAGCAAAAACTGCGATCGCTCCAACAACAAAAAGCAGAATTAGATGACCAAATTAGCGCCATGCAACGACAGCAATCTACGCTCAAAGAAGAAATCAATTATTGGCAATCCCGGCAGAATCGTCTAGAAACCAGCACAGAAGATACTGTTGCTGAACTGATAGTTTTAACCCAGTCACAGCGAGAGCGTTTATCCGCAGCTTTAACGCAGGAATTAGCCACTCTGGAACAACAGCGCACGGAGCTCACACAGCAGCAGAAATCTTACGGTGAAGCCCAGCAGCAATTACAAAAAGCTGGGGAAGACTTCCAGAAATATCAAACAGCAACGGCGGAAATTCTGACAGCTTTGAATACTCACTATCTATCAAGTCTGGGATTAGGAAATCGGCTGCCAATAGATAGCCAAAAAGTAGATGTTCTGCTGAGAAATGTACAGCAAATATTAGCAGAAATTGACGGAGAGTTAGGGAATGCTCGCAGAAAACACGAAGAAGCTCAACCCAAAAATACGTTGGTTTTTTAGCTAAGTAGAAGGAAGAAGGAAGAAGGAAGAAGGAAGAAGGAAGAGTGCTTATATAGCAAGCTTTATTGCCATCTGTATCTTACGTTTAATTAGGTGGATTTACTTATGACTTTACTCAATGTTGCTGAAATTTGTCCTGCTACTCGCACTCTTGGCCCTGGTAAGCGGTTTGTGATTTGGGTGCAAGGATGTTGTTTTAATTGCCGCCATTGCGTTTCCCCGGAATGGATTCCCCAACAGCAAGCGACTTTAGTTGAACCGATACAATTGGCTGACTATATTTTATCTGTTTCCGGTACGGAAGGGCTGACTGTTTCCGGCGGGGAACCGATGTTGCAAGCGGCGGCGCTCGGTGTTTTATTTGCCTATCTCCGCGAACACCGGGACATATCTATTATGTGCTTTACGGGTTTTACTCTGGCACAGTTGCAGGGGAAATGTGATGCTGATATCGATCGAGTTTTGGCTTTGATTGATGTTCTGATTGATGGGCAGTATGTGGCAGAATTGAATGATAATCAAGGTTGGCGGGGTTCTGCTAATCAAGTTGTGCATTTTTTGAGTCCCCGCCATTTGTCGGAAGCGAGTTTGTTTGTAGAGCGTAAACGTGATGTCGAAATCCATTTGCGAGATGATTCGGCTTTGATGGTGGGTGTGCCTCCGCAGGATTTTTCTAATAGTTTCAAACGGGCGATCGATCTGGGTTCAAGGTTGTAAAAAGCAGGGACTAGGGCGTGTTTTCTTGCCCCGGAGAACCCCCTAGCTTGCCCCCTACTCCCCCTTTTTAAGCTAAGTGTTATAGCCTATTTTCCGAAATGCTGTAACATTTATTTATAGACATGGAGGACAAAAGATGGTAATCAGCGTCAGCGATATTATCCAGCAACAGCGACAATTTTTTGCGACTGGGAAAACTAAGGATGTCGATTTTCGGATCGAACAACTGAAACTGCTTCAAAGTGCGATCGAACTTAATCAATCACAAATTGTCGCTGCTGTCAAGGCAGACTTGAATCGGCCGGAGTTTGAGGCTTATTTTGAAATCGCATCGATCGCAGAAGTTAAGTATGCCATCAAAAACCTCAAATCTTGGGTAAAGCCGAGAAAAGTGCCAACTTCGATCGAGCAATTCCCCGCATCAGCCCGCATTTTTCCCGAACCTTTAGGCGTAGTTTTAATCATCGGGCCTTGGAATTATCCGTTCCAGTTAATGATATCACCGTTAGTAGGTGCGATCGCCGCCGGGAACTGTGCACTCCTCAAACCCTCAGAAATCGCCTCACACACCTCAACAGTCGTCGCCGACATGATAGCCAAAACCTTCGATCCCGCCTATGTAGCAGCCGTCGAGGGAGGCGTAGAAGTCAGCCAACAATTGCTAGCCGAAAAATTCGACCACATCTTCTTTACAGGCGGCACAAAAATCGGTCGCATTGTGATGGAAGCGGCCGCCAAACACCTCACACCAGTAACATTAGAATTAGGCGGCAAAAGTCCTTGCATTGTCGATTCCGATATTCAGATTGAACACACCGCAAAACGGATTGCTTGGGGCAAATTCATCAATGCCGGACAAACCTGCATTGCTCCAGATTACCTCTTGGTAGACAAGAAAGTCAAGCCACAATTAATGCAGGCAATTAAATCATCAATTCAAGAACTTTACGGCGACGATCCGCAAACAAGTCCCGACTATTGCAGAATTATCAATCAAAGACAATTAGAGCGTTTGAGTGCATTTCTCAAAGATGGAGAAATTGTCATCGGTGGGAAAATCAAGCCGGAAGATAGATATATTTCACCGACTGTTTTAGATAATGTTTCCTGGGATTCACCCGTGATGCAGGATGAGATTTTCGGGCCGATTTTGCCAGTGTTAGAATATGATAATTTCGGAGAGGCAATTGCCCAAATTAACGCGCGCCCCAAACCTTTAGCTTTGTATTTGTTCTCGAAGGATAAGCAGAAACAAGAGCGAGTTTTGCGGGAAACTTCTTCAGGGGGAGTTTGTATCAATGACACAGTGATGCAAGCAGGGATAACAACTTTGCCCTTTGGGGGAGTTGGGGAAAGCGGCATCGGGAGTTATCACGGGAAAGCGAGTTTTGATACTTTTTCGCATTACAAGAGTGTGCTGCAAAAGTCATTCTGGCTGGACTTGAAATGGCGGTATGCTCCCTATAAGGGTAAGTTGGATTTGATTAAAAAGGCGATCGGTTAAAATGATATAAACGGAGGACACGGCAGTGCCGTGTCCCTACAATTAATCGCGGTAGAGGACACGGCAGTGCCGTGTCCCTACAATTAATCGCGGTAGGGAAACGGCACTGCCGTCTCCTCTATATCGTTCCGGTGCAGCCGGAATTGATATTACACCTAAACATAACAAATTAAAATGAACGATAATTTACCCGAAATTTTAGCAGAACTCCGCCACTACTTTCACAAAGTTTACGGCGAAAGACTCGTGCAGTTAATTCTGTACGGTTCCCAAGCTAGAGGAGATGCGAGACAAGATTCTGATATTGACATTTTAGTTGTGTTAAACGGGCAAGTTCATGCTGGCAAAGAAATCGCTAGCACCAGTGAATTTATTGCTGCTTTGTGCTTAGATCGTACTGTCGTAATTTCTAGTGCTTTTGCTTCGGCTGCACGTTTTCAGCAAGAGAAAAGTCCTTTCTTTCTAAATGTTCGCAGAGAAGGAGTACCGATTTGATACCAGAACAAATTGCTCTTTTAACAAAAGCAGGTGAAAGCTTGCGGGCCGCTAGGTTATTAGTAGCTAATGCACTTCCTGACTTTGCAGCGTCACGAGCTTATTACACCATGTTTTATGTTGCCGAAGCTTTCTTGCTGGGTGAGGGTTTAAGTTTCTCCAGTCATGCTGCTGTGATTTCTGCATTTGGTAGAGAATTTGCTCGTACAGGCAGGGTTCCGGTGGAGTTTCACCGTTACTTAATTTCTGCTCAAAATCAACGAAATCAAGGTGATTATAATATTGATCCAGCCATTCCCGAAGATGAGGCTAATCAATTAATCGCCCAAGCAGAACAATTTTTAGAATTAGCACAACGTCTGCTGGGAGATTTGCCAGCTTCTTGATGATGAATTGAGTTAAAATAAGATCAATTATTATCGCCACTGCTTATGCTTCCATTTAAATATCCCGTCCCTCAAACAGAGCCGCCCAGCTCGCCCAAAGAGACGCTCCCCACAATGTATGATCTACCTAGCGAAAATGCGGAGGAACCTGGTTTGCCCGATGAATTTCATGGCTTGCAACCGCAGTTGCTGAGCTATACCTTTCGCCCTTCCAACTATTCCGCTGCTCAAATATTTAGCGGGGCTGACATGAATCTTTACTATGACGCGCGTCATCCACTGTGGTACAAACGCCCGGATTGGTTTGGTGTTGTGGGAGTTTCCCGACTTTATGATGAAGTCGATATGCGGCTGAGTTATGTTGTTTGGCAAGAGGCTATCAATCCTTTTGTAGTTGTCGAATTGCTGTCGCCGGGAACTGAAAAAGAAGATTTGAGGGAAAATGATGGGCTGGAATTCCCGCCGTCTACGTCTCAGGATTTAGCTGGTAACGGCCATGTCAATCCAGAACCAAGAGGCGGAAAACCTGCGCGAAAATGGGATGTTTACGAACAGATTTTGCGGGTTCCTTATTATGTCGTTTTTAGCCGCTATACGAATATCATGAGAGCTTTTAAATTGGAGGGAGCTCGCTATCAAGAACTGCGGTTGTCTGACTCGCGGCTGTGGATGCCTGAGATTGATTTAGGCTTGGGTTTGTGGCAAGGTGAGTATCTGGGAGTCGATCGCCTGTGGTTGCGCTGGTATGATGTTGAAGGCAATTGGATTCCTACTCCAGAGGAACGCGCTGAACATGAGCAACAGCGTGCAGAACTTGCTGAAGCTCGGTTAGAGTCCTTGATGCAAAGACTGCGGGAATCAGGTATTGATCCCGATCGCTTTTTGAGCAGCTAACTGTAAATTCAGGATGTTAAGTATAAAGTGCGATCGTTCTTTTAATCAGTATCGATAAAAAAGGGCGATTTAATATTTATTTTGCTCAGACTGATGCACAACAATCGTGCTATAATTCAAATTGGTAAGTGTTCGATAGCGAGCCAGATAAAATGAGCAAAACTGTAGAAGTAAGTTTAGTCAATCAACCAAAGCAATTAAAAGACTATTTTGATTTTTGGGCGGCTGATGATATTCGCATTAAAGAGACGCGCATTGGAATCGAGGATATTCTCGATGAATACATTTATGGTAAGAAATCACCAGAAGTCATAGCAGATCTGTTTCCCACCGTAACTTTAGAGCAAATTTATGCTACGATTTTTTACTATCTACAAAATCCAGTAATTGTAGGAAAGTATGTAGAAAATTGGCTAGAGTACACTCTACAAGCACAGGCTGAACACGATGAAAATCCTCCCCCTGTTGTGCTCCGGCTGCGGAAGTTAAAAGCAGAACGCGAAGCGAATCGGGCAGCACAATAAATGGCAATTCAGTATCTTATAGATGAAAATATGCCGTCCTTGTATCGCGAACAGCTATTGCGTCATCTACCGAATTTAATTGTCGCACGGTTGGTGATTCAGGTGTGCCATCTAGAGGTACTCTAGATCCAGAAATTATAGTTTGGTGTGAGGAAAATAATTTTTTACTCATTACTAAGAACCGCCGCTCAATGCCATTTCACTTGGCAGATCATTTAAGTGCAGGTTGTCATTTGCCAGGAATTTTGGTACTGCGTCGTCAAGCAGATGTTGGTCAAGTGATTGCCGATTTAGTATTAATTGCAGAAGCGGCTGATGATGATGAATATCTAGATCGCATTAGTTCTGTACCTTTAGCTTGATATGAAAAATATCTTACCACTTTTGACCGGGATTGCGATCGCATCTATCTCCATTGCTGCTTTCATTCCACCCAGCTACGTGCTGCGACTAGAAACTGTCAAACAGGGAACGCTGCGCCTGACTAATACTTCCAATCAGCGGATTTATGTGAAAAACTTTGTCCTTCGCAACCACAAAGTCAACGAATTTGGCAAGCGAATTGGAGAAGATGAAGACATGAAAATTCGAGTAGAATCGTCGCTAAATCCAGGCGAAAGTAGATTAGAAACAACTTCCGATGCACCACGTCGGACAACTGCAAATACCGAACTATTGCGATGGAATGATGGTAAAAAAAATCATCGAGAAGGATTGCTAATCTGTTTTATCAATGACTTCAACCATAATGTGTATCTAACTCCTAATGGACAATTGTCTTGTCCCAAATAATTCATATCAAATCCGGTAGCATCGGAATTATTATTAGCCGAAATGAGGATACGGCAATGCCGTGTCCCTACCGGACTTCTTAGTCAACTGAGAAATGCTATAGATTAAGAACTCACAGCCCTCGGTAGCGGTGAATGCCATTCATTCCCGTTAAATAGTTCCAAATTCAGCCGATAGCCAACATTCCGCACAGTTTGAATCAGACTCGGTTGTCGTGGATCGATTTCGATTTTTTTCCGCAAAGATAGTACGTGAGTATCAATGGTGCGCGGGTTGTCGATCGCATCAGGCCAAGCTCTCCGCAGTAAATCCGATCGCGAAAGGGGAACTCCACCAGCTTGAGCCAGCACGTACAACAGGCTAAATTCCTGGGGAGTCAGTTCAATCTGTTCCTCATACAACCTAACTCGGCGCTGCACCAAATCAATTTTCAGGAGTCCGCATTCCAGGGTAGCTGGCGGTATCATCGTGCGGTTGCGACGCATCAAAGCCTCTACCCGCGCCATAAATTCTTGCATCCCAAAAGGTTTAGTCAGGTAATCGTCAGCCCCCGATTTCAAACCCTCAACAATATCAGCTTCGGAATTCCGCGCCGACAGCATCAAAATCAGCGACTGCTGCTGTTTTTGTAGCCATCGGCAAAATTCTAAACCGTCTCCATCAGGCAATTCAGCATCCAAAATTACTAGGGATGGCTGTTGGCTGAAAAATATTTCCCTAGCATGATTGATATCCGCGGATTGATGCACCCAGTGACCGACTTGCTGTAAATGCCAGCCCAACAGCGATCGCAGGTGCGGATTCCCTTCAACAATTGAAATATTAACAAATCCCACAGCAGCGAGTTTCCAATATCATTAATTGGTACCAGGTTAACAGACCTTTTGTCAAGGTTTTGTAACCATAGCTACCCAAGTATTAGCTTCGGAACTTCTGTAATTTATATCAATTCCGATTGAACCGTCAGGTGACTGTTGACTGTTGACTGCGCCGCCCTGAGCCCAACGGCTGCGTTTATCCTGAGCCCTTCGACGTAGTTTATCCTGAGCGTAGTCGAAGGGCTCAGGATAAACGCAGTCGTTGGGCTCAGGATAAACGCAGTCGTTGGGTTGACTGTTTGAACAATATCGATGCAACGTTCATTTATTTGAGAAAGGCTATATTACCTAAAGCAATAGTCAAAACTTAATCTTTCTTGAGTAATTTATTTATCAACTTAGGTACCTCCGAAGGCCGAGAAGCTACTGGGATATTTGCCTCTTCAAAAGCCGCCATTTTATTTTCTGCTGTTACTCCAAAAGCTGTCCGCGCCGCAGCCCTAGAACTGATCAGGATACCGGCGTGGCCCAAAGACGGGCCTTTGGGAGCGTAACGGCCAGCTAGGTAAGCAACCACCGGTTTGTCGATCGCCTCAGCGATGTAAGAAGCAGCAGCTTGTTCACTCCACCCGCCAACTTCCCCTACCAAAACGATCGCCTCGGTAGTCTCATCTTCGTCCAAAATTTGCAGCCACTGCATAAAAGAAGAACCGACAATCGCGTCACAGCCAATACAAACAGCCATCGACTGTCCCAACCCCGCATTAGTCAGTTCCAGAGCAATCTCGTAAGTCAAAGTGCTGCTGCGGCTGATTATTCCCACTGGGCCGGGAGTGTAAAATTCCTTGGGGTGAGTACCCAGCAATAACTTGTTGGGTACAATAATTCCCGGACTGTTGGGGCCAATCACCAAAGTTTCGGTTGCTTCAGCCTTTCTGACTAAGCGCACCATATCCAGAGGAGGCACTCCTGGAGTGACGATCGCGATTTGCCTAATGCCAGCAGCGATCGCTTCCAGGGCCGCATCCAGCACGCAGTAGGGCTTCACCAGAATTACCGTAGTATCAATGTGGCCAACCGCCGCCACCGCTTGTTCTACCAAATCAAAAACTGGAATTCCCTCCAACTCCTGTCCACCCTGACCGGGACTAACACCAGCCACTACATTTGTGCCGTATGCTTTCATCATCACCCCCACAAGGGTTGACGCGGGAGATTCTGTAATGCCTTGTATGAGGACTTTGCTCTCAGGAGTTAAATTCATAAAAAAGCTCGGTAAGTGGGAAACTCAGAGTCTTTAGACCTGAGAGGGAAACGACTCGGGGGAGTTCACTGGCCCGTCAATCTTAAAATGTGTA
>REAP01000094.1 GCA_004294385.1 Oscillatoriales cyanobacterium
GTTTCGGTGAATCGCTTCTCTTCCGGCGCTTTATTAATATACTTATTTACCTAATTCTTGTCAAGTGTTTTGGCAAAGTATTTTTCACCTTTTTTGAAACCTATACAGGGAGAGGGTTTGAGCTGTTAAGACTTTCTGGAACATCCTCCAAGCTGATGCCTGTTTCGCCATTTGCCTGCTTTTGACCCGGAAAGTGGGTTTTTGGCGGGGACTCTGCTTTGGGTGTGGAGAATTTTTCAGGGCTTAAAGCATGATGGGACTAACCAGGTAAGCAGGTTAGGAGTACATATATATATGTAGCAATCCTCAAAACAGTGATGACATAGACTGGAAGTGGTTTTGATTCCTGTGGGTCGATCGCCCTAAGATCCCCAAAACCCTATAATTACGACCTCCGTCACACATTTACTCCCACTATCAAGCTCCCTGACGTGAAAAAAGGTGGGGTTTGGTAGATGTTGAACAGAGTGGCGTAACACCATAGAGTTATAGATCAAGCCGTCAGACCAAATTGGTGATTTCTGTGGTTTGCACTGTGAGAGTCTGCCAGTAATACCGATCGCATGACCGATCGCGTAAAATAGATTGAGGCTAGCGAAGACCAATGGGGATACGACCAAAGTTGAGATGGCTTTACCTTGGCTCGATCGCACCATCTGACGAGCCTTACAAAAAAGACGACCTAGATCAAGTATTTTTATATATAAGATGAAATATCTCTGAGGTTAACGGGGTGTCTCAGGGTGCGATATTCACAGATTTAAAATCCAAAATTCAAAATCGAATGAGTTACTGCTTAAATCCTAGCTGTTCCAAGCCGGAAAACCCGGATGCAGCCAAACTCTGCAAAAATTGTCGCTCAAAACTGCTGCTGCGCGATCGCTATCGAGCTATAAAGGCGATCGGACAAGGCGGTTTTGGCAGAACATTCCTCGCCGTTGACGAAGACAAACCCTCGAAACCTCGCTGCGTCATCAAACAATTTTTACCCCGTGAAGCCGCGCTAATCCCCTCAGCCACCAATCGCAACAGCAAAAAAGCAGCCGAACTTTTTGAACAAGAAGCAATGCGATTAGACGAATTGGGCAAACATCCTCAAATTCCTGAATTATTAGCGTATTCCATCCAAGACAGCCGACAATATGTAGTTCAAGAATTTATCGACGGGCAAAACCTAGCCCAAATTGTAAAAACAGAAGGGATTTTTACAGGAAATCAAATTCAAGACTTACTCAATAGCTTACTTCCCGTACTTCACTTCATCCACTCACACAATGTTATTCACCGAGATATCAAACCCGAAAATATCATTCGTCGCGCAGACAAAGAATTAGTTTTAGTAGACTTTGGTGCCGCAAAAATTGCCACAGGTACAGCATTACTCAAAACAGGAACCAGCATTGGTAGTCCCGAATATATCGCCCCGGAACAAGCCAGAGGCAAAGCATTCTTCACCAGCGACTTATACAGTTTAGGTGTAACTTGCCTTTATTTACTAACTCAGGTTTCTCCGTTTGACCTTTTCGATCCGGGCGAAGATGTCTGGATATGGCGGCAGTATTTGGCAAATAACCCAGTCACTGAAGAATTGGGTAAAATTTTAGACAAAATGATTGAAAATGCTACTAACCGTCGCTATCAAACGGCGGTAGAAATATTAAAAATACTCAATCCACAAGCAGCCATAAATCTTACTATTACCCAAAGAATTAGCAAGCCAGTTCAACCTGCATTTATTCAGACTCCCTCCCAAAGGTCAACTTTTAACTGGCAATGTATTCATACTTTGACAGGACACAAAAATTTGATTTCATCTGTTGCTTTTAGCCCCAACGGAGAAGTAGTTGCTAGCGCTAGTGATGACAAGACAATCAAACTTTGGCGAGTACAAGATGCACAAGAAATTACTACTATCATAGGACATAAGAACTCGGTTCATACAGTAACTTTCAGCCCTGATGGAAATATTCTTGCTAGCAGCAGTCATGACAAAACAATCAAACTTTGGCGAATGAAGGATGGACAAGAAATCTGCACTCTTGCTGGTCACAGTAACTCTGTTTATGGCTTGGCTTTTAGTCCTGATGGTGAAACTATTGCTAGCAGCAGTTGGGATAGAACAATTAAGATTTGGCAAGTTAAAGATGGGCAAGAAATTCGTACACTGACTGGTCACATAAACTTAGTTTATTTTGTGGCTTTTAGCCCTGATGGAGAATTTCTGGCTAGCTGTAGTTGGGATAGAACAATCAAGATTTGGCGAGTCAAAGATGGGAAACTAATTCGCACACTAACAGGGCATACAGACTGCGTTCGCTGTATCGCTTTCAGTCCCAATGGAGAGTTTCTTGCTAGCGGTAGTCACGATAATACTATAAAAATTTGGTGGGTCAAAGATTGGCAAGAGGTTTTAAGTATTACTGGTCATTCTTGGTATGTGGATTCGGTTGCTTTTAATCCTGATGGCGAAACTATTGCTAGCAGCAGTAATCAAACTATTAAGATTTGGCAAGTCAAAGATGGTCAAGAAGTTTGTAATATTACTGGTCATACAAATTCTGTTTATTCTGTTAATTTCAGCCCGGAAGGAGATTTTATGGCTAGTGGGAGTAGTGACAAAACAATTAAGATCTGGCACAAGATTTTCGTGTAGTACGATGACTAGGTTCTTCCAAAATAGAATACTCGGATACCGACTTTTAAACAAGTCTATTGTCTAAAATGAGAGACTTTTTTATGTAATTCTATCTGCCTGCATCTAAATTGTATTTTAGGGATCACTCCACAAAAATTTTATCCAACTTGACTGTCCTTCGACTCGGCTCAGGAACCGTAAGAATTAGATGTGCCTCAGCTTATTTGCCTGCATTCGGGCATAAAAAGTTGATTATTTGCCGAACTATCTTCCGAATCACGATTTCATCCGGAATAAGGGCCAAATCCAAAGATATATGGAGAGAAGTTCCCGATGCCCCAATGCAGGAATGCCACCTAAAGCCCACCTAGAATCTCACCTGACGGCAGAGGAACTCAAAATTCGCTACCGGCAGGCCGAAAACACTACAGAGTCTCGCCGCTGGCACTTGCTGTTGTTGGTTTCGAGAAATTGGACTATCAAAAAAGCGGCCCAAGTTATAGGGATCAACTATGACTATGCCAAAGAAATTGTTCAGCGCTATAACCGAGAAGGGCCTGACTCTGTGAAAAACCGCAGTAGAGACCGCCAGCCACCTCCTGCTAAGTCTTTGCTTAATAAAGAACAGCAAGAAGAACTACGACAAGCGCTGCAAGGCTTGGCTCCCGATGGCGGAACTTGGACTGGCCCTAAAGTAGCTCGCTGGATTGCTGAAAAGACGGGTAACGCTCATGTCTGGCCGCAACGTGGCTGGGACTACCTTAATCGCTTGGGTGTTGAGTGGCAACGCCGACGCCGAGGCAGATGATATATCATATTTAGTGTGGGAATCGCTCAAATGCGATCGCCCTTTTTTGATCGATCATCACGGTTGATCTTTGCATAGCATTCCTCAGTCAAAATCCAAAATCTAAAATCTAAAATCTAAAATGATTTGACTCTTGTAACCATAGCTGCTTATATTGAGTGTGGTTGTGTTACGGGAGTTGACTATGCTGGGGATTAGGCGTTTTTTGTCTGCCACAAACAAGACTGTCGCAGTAGTAGCTGGAATCGGATTGATTCAGGTATTAACCATCGCCAGTTCATTTTCTCAATCATCGAATCAGCGTTCCCTGGATGAACTCTACAAAATCCGCGATCGCATTGTCAGCCAATTAGAACAACCTTCGTCTCCTTCCCCAGAACCAACTCTACTTTCTCGCTTGGTTCCCTTCAAGACTAATACTCCAGAAAAACTACTACAGGATTTGCAATCCGTAGAGATCCAAATATTAGTAGAACAGAGGGCTAACGACAACTTGCAGCAAGCAGTCCGTTTAGCTGATCAAGCCGTAGAAGCTGGACGAGAGCAAAATCAGTCCCTCGAATCTTCGCAGAAAATCAAATTTCTATGGCAACAAGCCCTCGACAATTTGTCCGAAGTTCCCAAAAATTCATTTTTAGCAAGTTTAACTGCCTCAAAAACTGAAGAATATGGCAAAAACTTAACAGCAGCAACCTTTCAAGTCAAACAAGCAAAATCATATTTTTTGGGTTCTGTTGCTAGGGAAAGTGGCTTATCCGATCAAGCTTCGATCGGCATTTGCCAGCTTTCCAGAGACTGCATTCACCTGCGGGGTAATTCGCCTCCTGTCAGTCCGGCTAGCTTGATCAAGTTGCCAATTGCTGTGGCCCTGATGCAAAAAGTGGAACAAGAAAAAATTAGTCTCAATCAGCAAGTATTTGTCACTCCTGGTAATTTCACTGAAGATTCATCGACACAGATTGTCTCTAAGCAGAATTATCCGATACAGATGTTGTTAGAGGAAATGATCGATCGCAGTAGTAATATAGCCACCAATCAACTGATCGATTATTTGGGTTCAGATTATATAAATCAATTCTTAGAAAATCGTGGCTACCAAGTCACCCGCGTTAACTTCAAGTTAATGGGGAAAAATATTATGCCTACCAACCCAGGTACTGGTGCTAACCGGGTGACTGTTAATGAACTCACAGAAATGATGGTGCAAATCTACAACGGCGAAACACCTGGTGCTAAAATGTTAGTGGAGACTCTGAACCGCCAGTACGATCGCAATTTGGGATTTGCTGCTTTGCAAGGAACTAAAGCTCAGTGGCTGGGCGAAAAAACTGGGGAAAATTCTCTGGTTCTCGGTACAACTTTAGCGATGAGTATTGACGGTGAAGCCTATGTGATGACTGTGATTGATAAGAGCAGTGGTAGTGATACAGAAATGCGTAGGTCGATCGCAAAAATAGCCGATTATATTGCCCGCAACCCCGATTTTTAATGGTATAGCAGTCGCCAAGGCCGCGTAGTCATTGTGCCCTTCTACCCTTCGACTACGCTCAGGGAACAATGACTACAGCACCTTCACAGCCTTGGCGGTTGCTATAAAAAAGCATACAATAAAGTTGAAGCAAGCGAATACAAATTTGGAGTAACTTGCAATGATTTTAGTAAGACATTTGTGGGAATTCATTTTATTTCTGATTATTTTAGTCGGCCCGATTCCCTTGTGTTTAGAGCTGAGCTTTGAGCAGAAGCAAGAAAATAGTAACTATTCATTTGCCCATTTTTTACTCGTATTTTTGAGTGGGTGGAGTATTGTACAAGTCTCTACAGGCTTGATTTTAGGAAGTTGCGATCGATTAGATATTTATTCGATTATTCTAGCAGAATTTGCGATTATTGTTTTCGGATTAAGCCTGATTTATTACAAGAAAATAAAAGGTTTTTCTATGATAGATTGGCGGGAAATACTACCCAAGAAAGTTTTGAGTCTAGGGGAATGGCTCATTATTTTTTCTATCGTTTTGGTGGGATTGGTGCTATTGGGAAATCTAGCAACTAAACCGACAACAAATTATGATTCATTGTGGTTTCATCTGCCTGTAATTGCGAGATGGTATCAAACCGGTTCATTGACTTTATTAGATGCTGCTGGGAATTGGATTTTTGAACAAGAACAAGCTAAAGTATATCCTTACAACTGGCACATTTTATCTGCTTTATGTTTAATCCCATTCAGAGAAGATTTTCTGGTAGCTTTTCCCTTGCTAATTTCCTGGGTAATTCAGGGACTTTCAGTCTATATTTTGAGTGTTAAATTTGGAGCAACTAGAATTCATGGCATGGCAGCTTCAGCTCTAGTATTGACAGTGCCAATGATGCTGAACCAGGTTAACACAATTCATCCAGACTTGCCGCTATCTGCAATATTTACAGTTGGTTTATATTTAGGTTTTTCTTATTATAAAAGTCGTTCCTTATCGGAACTATCTCTATTTTTGGCATCCACGGGAATGCTAGCAGGAATCAAAATTACTGGTTTAGTTTATGCAGCATCACTGTTAGGAGGATTAGCAATATTAGAAATTAAAAGATTTGCGGTTAATAAAAAATCCACACAAGCTCAATTTAGAATTGTCTACTTTGTCAAACCTGTCTTGCTGTGCGGCATAGCTTGTTTCTTACTTTTAGGGGGTTTTTGGTATGCGAGAAACTTGTTACACATCAATTATCCTGTTGGCGATGTCGCCGAAATCAAAGTTCCCTTACAGCCAGTGCCGCTACCATCTCCTGTAAAGCCGCCAACACCTTCGATACAGCCATCACAATCCCCCGTACAGCCGCCAATACCTTCGATACAAAAGCCGCCATTTGCGCCTGTTTTCAAGATTTGGCAAAGCACCTTAGTGGCTCAATTTAACCCCAGCAAAGTTGCTCACTGGAAAACTCTCGGATGGCAAATTATCATTAGATTGCAAGTGCCATTTATGGCGATCGCATTTCAGGTATTAGCAGCACCTCTTGCTTTGACAACAGGTAAAACTAAAATAATTAATGAAAATACTATCATACTGACTGTACTGCTCGTCTGCACAGGAATTCTGTATCTAATTACACCTTATACTTCCGGTACTGCGGGAGAGTCGATCGGTCAAATAAGTCCTATACTCGGTTTTAACCTCAGATATGGATTTCCATTTTTAAGCGTACTCGGTGTCGCAGCGGCAGCTACAGCAACTCTCTTGAAAACTCGAAATCAAGTTGTTTTGTGGGTTGTTGTGGTTAGCAGTGTTTTGGGAATTGCTAGTAACACAATTTTTGATTATATTAAGAATGCTTCTTTTACCGGAGATAGTATTGTTTGGGGGAGTTTGTTGATTGACAATTTTAAGTCTAATCCAGTAGGAGCTATCAATATTATCTGGAAAATATTAGCCCCCAGTTGGCAAGATATATTAAGAGAGCCGATATTTTATATTTTGTCAATGACACTGGCTGGGATATTGTTTAAAATAAATCCTGGCTTAGGATGGCTGAATAATCGATTTTCCACCAGAAGAAAATTCAGTTACATAGTGATAGTTTGTGTCTGTATAGGATTGATCGTAATTGGCAATTGGAGGGAACAGCGAGATGTTGCTGGCACAAAACTGTATCGCGGTATTTACGAATATATTGACAAAAATACAGTACCGGATGAAAGAATAGGATTCTTTTTAAGTTCTCGCAGTTACCTTTTTTACGGAAAAAACTTGAATAGGCAAGTTTTGTATGTGCCTTTTCGAGCCGATCGCATTTCTGCATGGATTGACAACCTGCGGCACAATGGAGTGAGGATTGTGGGGTTCGGGCCGCTGACTGAGACAGACGCAGATACCAGAAATGCTCTATCTTGGCTGACAAGTGCCGAGGGCCCGCTGGAACCAGTTTTTGGGAAAGACTTTAATACTGAATCAGTGCTGTATCGGTTGAGAAATCAAAACAAATAGCTAATAGCTAATAACCCTTCGACTTCGCTCAGGGTGCTGAACACGTTTCCTGAGCGTAGTCGAAGGACAAGGCACTGCAAATAACCAATAACCCTTCGACTACGCTCAGGGTGCTGAACACGGTTCCTGAGCGTAGTCGAAGGACAAAGCACCGCAAATAACTAATAACCCTTCGACTTCGCTCAGGGAACAGCCAATGACTAATCACCAACTTATATTTTCAATTATTGTTCCAACCTATGCTCGTCCTGAAAAATTGACGGCGTGTCTCCAATCTTTTGCTAAACTTGAATATCCGCGCGATCGCTTTCAAGTCATTGTTGTCAATGATAGCACAGAAATATCTATAGAATCAACTGTTGCTCCGTTTGAACATCAGATGAATCTCACACTTTTGACACAACCAAATTCTGGGCCAGCAACAGCACGGAATACTGGAGCTTTTGCAGCTACAGGGAAATTTTTAGTATTTACAGATGATGATTGTACTGTTACACCAGATTGGCTGCAAACTCTCGAAAAGCGATGCCGGGAAAGAGCAGATTGCTTAATCGGAGGTCGAACTGTGAACGCGCTACCAGATAACATTTATTCTACTGCTAGCCAGCAATTGATCGATTATCTTTATAGTTACTATAATGCTATTCCCGATCGCGCAAAATTTTTCACTTCCAACAATTTTGCCCTTCCGGCTGCTGCTTTCGAGAAAATCGGCGGGTTTGACACGAGTTTTGGTTTGGCGGCTGGAGAAGACCGGGAATTTTGCGATCGGTGGCTGAATTCCGGCTATGGCGCGGTTTACGCTCCCGAAATTATAGTCTATCATGCCCACGAACTCACACTGCACAAATTCTGGCAACAACAATTTAATTATGGTAGAGGTGCTTTTTTGTTTCAGCAAATTACTGCTAAACGTGAGGAAAATGGGAAACTGCAACATCCATCATTTTATCTAAATTTGCTAACTTATCCATTCTCACATACACCGGGTATTCAAAAGCTATTAATCGCCGGATTGTTTGTGATTTCACAGGTGGCAATTGCAGCGGGTTTGTTCTGGGAGAAGAACGTTCATTATGAGAAATAATTTAAAGATGGATGGGTGGTTAGAAACCGGGTTTTTTCCGAGGTCATGTATTGTAGCCCGCAAAAAGGGCAAAAACCCGGTTTCTTGGGTTTTGATGCGTCCTGGACTAAGATTAAATAAATCCGTGTTCGGCTAAAAAATCTGGGGTAATACCTGCCAAACTATTAATTGCTGGGGTTTCTTCCCAGGGTTCTGGATGGATTTTAGAGCCGCCGCTACGAAGGAATTTTGCGACGTATTTGGCGAGTATGTCTGCTTCTAAATTAACTAAACTTCCTGGTTGCAAATAACGCAGATTTGTCTCACCAAAACTGTGGGGAATGACTGCAACTTCAAACCAATTTCCGTCAGCATCGCAATCCGCCACAGTTAAACTGATGCCGTTGACGGCGATACTGCCCTTGGAAACAAGATAAGGCGCAATTTGAGTTTGCCATCCTGAATTTGCTGTTGCTGGGGCTGTAAACCGCATTTCCCAGGCGTTGGCGGTTTGGGTTGATGTGGCTAAAGTGCCGATCGCATCTACGTGTCCAGTTACAAAATGTCCGCCTAACTTACTACCGGCACGTAGGGATGTTTCTAAGTTGACGGAAGCATCGGGAGATGATGCAATATTTGTGCGACGCAGGGTTTCGGGGGAAGCGATCGCGACAAAACCTTGGGGCAAAACGGACACTACTGTCAAACACACGCCATCGACGGCTACACTGTCGCCGATCGCCAAATCTTGTAAAATCTGGGATGAGTTGCTTGAGGTGCAGGAAATTTGAAAGCGGTCATTTCCTAACGACTTTAGTTGTCCAAGAGATTGAATGAGTCCTGTAAACATAATTATTTTGCTGTATTCGATCGCTGATTGACAAAAAGCATAGGCAAAAACCAAACAGACGCAGGAGTCCGTTGCCGTCTTACCTCTTTCAGGAGATTAATTTGACCTCGATCGATCGTAGATTCATGCGAAGATCGAGTAATACTGGATTCAGGTCATGTTTATACCCAAGTTCTATACCGCCTTACGGTTTTTTAATTCTATGAGGCCGATCGAATGATTGAAATGAAAGTCGCTGGAATTGCCTTAGATGCAGCCACGCGCAGTCCTATTGTACTGTTGAGAGACGCTACGGAGCGACGTGCTCTGCCTATTTATATCGGTCAGGAACAGGCTAAAGCGATTATTAGCGCTCTGGAAGGCCACAAGCCTCCTCGACCTTTAACTCACGATTTGATGGTCAATTTCTTAGAAGCATGGAATCTGACATTGGAGAGAATCGTGATTCACTCCCTGCAAGATAACACCTTCTATGCTGTGCTAATCACCCGTCACGGTGACATCAAAAAAGAAATCGATGCCCGACCTAGCGATGCGATCGCCCTTGCCCTGCGGACAAACTGCCCCATCTGGGTGATGGAAGAAGTGATCGCTGATGCTTCTATACCGGTCGATCGAGCTGCTGATGAGGCCGAACGCAGAGCCTTCCGAGAATTTATCTCAAATCTCCGTCCAGAAGATTTGATCAAAAGAGGTGGCTTCAGTCCAGACGAAGCTTCTTCTTCGTAAAAGTTAACTAAGCTACTTATGCGTTATCGCAGGTTTGGCAAAACCAACCTAAATTTATCCGTATTTTCCTTGGGAACCATGCGCTATTTGGCTTCTGAGGAAACGGCTTGTCAAACTGTACAACAGGCGGTGTCTCAGGGAATTAATCACCTAGAAACGGCTGCGGGTTACGGTTGCAGTGAGGAATATCTCGGTGCGGCCCTTGAGGCTGGGTTGGCTTGGGATCGATCGCGCCTACACGTCACCACAAAAATTTGCCCAACGGACGATGCTGCTGCAATGGAGCGCTCCATTGATGAGTCCCTAAAACGCTTGAATTTAGACTATCTCGATTGTCTGGCAATTCACGGTTTGAATACTTGGGAACATTTGGCTTGGGTGCAAGCAGAAACAGGCTGCATGAAATCAGTCCAAAAAGCGATTGCCGATCGCAGAATCAGACACGTCGGTTTCTCCACTCACGGCCCATTGGAGCTAATTCTGGCAGCTATCAATACAGATTTGTTTGAATTTGTCAATCTGCATTATTACTATTTTTTTCAGCGCAACGCCCCAGCAATTGAACTAGCCAGCCAAAAAGATCTGGGCATTTTCATCATTTCGCCGGCAGACAAAGGCGGACAACTCTACACTCCGCCCGAAACCCTGAAACAATTGTGTTTGCCTTTCTCGCCCCTAGAGTTGAACTATCGGTTTTTATTGAGCGATACTAGGATTGGGACTTTGAGCGTGGGGGCTGCAAACCCGATGGAATTAGAGGAACCATTGAAATATGGCGATCGCGACTTTCCGCTCACACCGAGCGAAATCGCTGCATTCGATCGCCTAGAATCAGTAATGGTAAGCAATTTGGGAACCGACAAATGTAGCCAGTGCTATGCGTGCTTACCATGCCCAGAAAACATCAACATTCCCGAAATATTGCGACTCCGCAATCTCGCAGTCGGCTGCGACATGACTGACTTTGGCAAGTATCGTTATGCCATGTTTGAAAACGCCGGACATTGGTTTCCTGGAAACAGAGGCAATCGCTGCACCGATTGTGGCGAATGTTTGCCCCGGTGTCCCGAAAAGTTAGACATTCCGGCCCTGCTGAAAGATACTCACCAGCGGCTGGGCGGTAAATCAGGGAGGCGGTTGTGGGATTGAAAAAACATCAGCTTCATAGACTTCTTCAAAAATTAGATTAATTGGCAGCCCGCATTTACTACCGATTTAGCATCTACTCCTATGGCTCAGACTCAGTTAAATAACATCCACTCAGATTGTCCGCAGCCAACTACAGCAGTAAGTTCCGACAAATTTGCAGCAGTTGTCATGCCTTGCGTCTACAATTTATCTCTCACCCGCAAACAACTAATTGGGTTCCTCGTTTTACTAATAATCTTGCCACTGGGATTTGCAGGAGCGGCGCTTTGGATGATATTCACAGCGGGAATGAGCCAACTGCAAAATCAAGCTAAATCAGAATTAGTTATGAGTGAAATTAACTATAATCTCAAATTCGATCGCGCTGCTTTCAGTTTGCAGAATTCGTCCGATCGACTGGCGATCGCCCAAGCAGCTATAGCTTATAACAGTGGCAAAAAGTTACCATATTTGCAAAAATCTGTCAAGGAAATTCTAGAAAATCAAGTCAAAATAGGAGAAATACACAGTGCAGCTTTAGTGGGAAAAGATGGGAAGATAATTGTGAGCGTTAATCTTAACCAGGAAGGACAAAGTTTTAGTCCTCGGAACCTAGCCTATTTAGAAAACCAGAAAAATTTACCAATTTTGCGATCGGGATTGAGCAAAGGTGTCCTGCTTAATTACAGAGAAATTCCTGTAAAAGACCCAAAAAGCCAGACAGTTATTGCCACTTTATTTCTAAGGGAAAATCTGAGCAAAATACCGATGGTTGCCAGTAGCGAAGCCGTCAATCCACAGGTGGGCGAATTTTACGCTATTTATGCACCACTTAATGAGGGCAAATATGTCTTGGTAAGTGGACAAAACGTTACGAAAAATCAACCGTTGCCTGACTTAGATTGGATGGACCGATCGGTACTGAGATCTGCACGAGCCTCCGATGGCAAACCAGTTGCCCAACAAATAAAAATAGGCAATCAGACTTATACAGTAGTAGCAAAATCTCTGAATAATTTAGCCGGAAAACCGGCAGTAGTTTTAGTTCGAGGAATACCTCAAACTGATCTGGGTACCAATTGGCTGGTGTTGGCACTGTCTGGAGGAGTTCTAGCGATGCCAATCGGCTTAGGAATTGCGATCGCCCGCAAAGCCAATAATCAGACCAAACAAAACCTGCAAGAGTTAAATCGCCTCAATTTGGAATTGCATGGAGAAATAGCCGATCGCGCAGACACTGAAAAATCCCGGAATATTCAAGGATTACTAAAAGCCATCTTAGACAACTCCACAGCAGTAGTCTACATCAAGGATTCAGAAGGGAAATATCTCTTGATCAACCACTGTTTTGAAAGCTTATTGCACATCACCAAACAGCAAATCTTAGGCAAAACAGATTTCGATATTTTCCCCAAAGAGAAAGCCGAAACTTTGCAAGCCAATCACCTCAAAGTTTTACTTAATGACTCCCCGCTCAGCATCGAAGAAGTATTCCTTAAAGATGATAGACAGCAAACCTATATATCTCTAAAATTTCCCATATACAACTCCGAAGGAATCGCTTACGCAGTTGCTACGATTTCTACAGATGTGAGTGAGAGAAAACAAGCCGAAATCTCCCTAGAAAAAGCCAAAGAAAAATTAGAAAAAGAAGTCGAAGAACGCACCGTATTCCTCAGAAAATCTAACGAACAATTGCAGTTAGAACTCTCAGCCAGAGTCCGTGATGCCATCAGCGTCAGACAAATGACCACTCAAGTGGCCAGGCACGCCAGAACTGTTGACGGCATTCTCGACGCTTCCCTCGACCTAATTTTTCTAGTTAACCAGTCAGGAAAGTACACTTATATCAGTCGCACTGCCGCTCAAGCCGCTGGCATGAACCCTAGAGAAATGATTGGCAAAAGCTGGCAGGAATTGGGTTGGTCCCCCAAAATTATGGAGCAGGTTCACCAACAGTGCGACGTCGTATTTGCGACAACCGTGCCTATCAAAGGCGAAGTAATAGTCCCCACCGCCACCTGGGGAATGCGCGACTACGAGTACATTCTCAGTCCGGTTTGTGCTACTGATGGTAGCGTCGAAGCAGTGGTGGCGACGCTGCGGGATATCACTGAACGCAAAGACGCGGAGGAAGCTTGGCAGTTGGCAAAAGAAGCGGCAGAACTTGCTAACCGCGCCAAGAGTGCGTTTCTGGCAAACATGAGCCACGAGTTGCGTACTCCCCTCAATGCCATTATTGGCTACAGCGATATGCTGGCAGAAGATGCTCAAGAGTTAGGGGAGGAACAGACTGTCTCGGATTTAAATAAGATTCGCAATGCTGGCAAACATTTGTTGCGATTGATTGACGATATTCTGGATATCTCGAAAATTGAGGCTGACAAGATGGAACTTTGTCTCGAAAGCTTCGATGTTGGTGGCTTAATTGAGGAGGTGGCAATTACAGTCAAACCGCTAATGGAGAAAAACCATAATACGTTGCAAGTGAACATTGCTAAAGGTATCGGCGCGATGCACGCTGATTTGATGAAGGTGCAGCAGGTATTGCTCAATTTACTGAGTAATGCTGCTAAATTTTCGAGTGAAAGTGCGATCGAACTTAATGTCGAAAGAGTTACCAGTGAAGAATTAAAGAATAAATACCAACCGACTGTTGCTCAAATGTTAATTTTGGATTCAGATTTTTTAATTTTCCGAGTTACGGATACAGGTATCGGGATGACAAAAGAGCAGCAGCAACGGCTGTTTCAACCTTTTACTCAAGCCGATAATTCAACTACTCGCAAGTACGGTGGTACTGGCTTGGGACTGACTATCAGTCAGCGTTTCTGTCAGATGATGGGTGGCGATATTGAAATTGAAAGCGAGATTGATTGCGGTTCTACTTTTACGGTTTGTTTGCCTGCGGCATTATTCAAGCGTCATGAGTTATGATATTTTAGGGAATTGGGCATGGGTCATTGGGCATGGGTCATTGGGCATGGGTCATTGGGCCCTTCTACCCTTCGACACTTCGACTACGCTCAGCGCACCGCTCCGCTCAGGGTACGACTACGCTCAGGGATCAGGATAAACGCAGTCATTGTTCCCTGAGCGGAGTCGAAGGGCACAATGACTAAAGCACCTTAATAACCTTGGCGATTGCTTACGACTACGCTCAGGGCTCAGGGTAAACGCAGTCATTGTTCCCTGAGCGGAGTCGAAGGGCACAATGACTAAAGCACCTTAATAACCTTGGCGATTGCGATAATTTGAAAGAAAATAATTATGCAATATGATGTTTGCTGTGGTAAAAATTCCAGTTTTACAAAGAGTTTATTTCTGTTCTTAATTACTGGTTTTGCTTGGATTCTTGTTTTACAGCCACAGGAATCGGCTGTAATGGCTCAACAGCCTGTCTGTCCAAAGGGGGATGTTGTTGATTTTCCTGCGCCTCCACTTTCCCAAAACCAAAAGAGTGTGCCGAGTTTGTGGTTGGCTCAAAAACAGTTTGGGGGACAATTACTCGATCGCTGGTTTATTGATTCTAATTCTAGCAATAGTTGGGTGGTTCTCGTGGTCAATCGCCAGCTTTGGAGTGGATTGGATTATGTAGGGCGCTATCAATTTGTGAATCGGTTCGGGGTGGCGGCTGGGGAATATGGATATAATGTGCGAGTGTGCAATCGTCAAGGTGTGGGTTTGGCTGTTTATTCATGTAATCGCGATCGGCTAAGTTGTCGAATTGATTTAGAATCGGTATCAACTCCGGGTATTCATAGAAGGCCAAAGCTATTTTAGATAGAATACTCCTGGACGCATTAACATCAAGTTTGGTGAAAGGAACGACTTGATTGATAATTATAATAGAATCTTTAGTAGTTTGGTAAGCAAGATGCTAAAAGCCTTCAAGTACAGAATATATCCGACAAGTGAGCAATCCATTTTGCTCCTCGTTGTCGTTTGGCTGTGCAAGATGGTTTTACAACTACGCGCTCAATCTAACGTCTGAAACTTACAAGCAAACAGGGAAAGGATTAAGTAGAAATGAAATAATCAAACTTCTACCCTCCCTGAAGAAAGAGTATGAGTGGTTAACTGAAGCACCGTCACAAGTGTTGCAGCAAGCTGCTTTAAATCTTTCTAGTGCTTTTCTTAACTTCTTCGAGGGTAGGGCTAAATATCCCAACTTTAAAAAGAAACAAAATAGACAATCTATTAGATTTCCTCAAGGTTGTAAATTGAAAGACGATACATTGAGATTACCTAAAATTGGTGATGTTCATTGTAAAGTCTCACGACAACCAGAAGGGATTCTAAAATCTGTCACGGTTTCAGTTAATCCATCGGGGGAATATTTGGCGGCCTGCCTGTATGATGATGGTAAAGATTTACCTGAAAAATCATCAGAAGGAAAGGCGATTGGGATAGACGTTGGTTTAACCCATTACGCTATTACATCCGATGGAACC
>REAP01000095.1 GCA_004294385.1 Oscillatoriales cyanobacterium
TATACCAGAGCCAATTGAAATCCGCATCGACCCTGGTAGCAAAACTACTGGCATAGCTTTGGTTCAGGGAGCCCAAGTCATTTGGGGCGCCCAAGTCACCCATCGGGGTCAAGCTATCAAGTCTCGACTTGAAACCCGTCGGGGCGTCCGGCGCAGCCGCGGTAACTGCAAAACTCGTTATCGCCAGCCACGATTCTTGAATCGTACTCGCCCGAAAGGCTGGTTGCCTCCGAGCTTGCAGCACCGAGTGTTAACGACTATGACATGGGTTTCTCGCCTTCGCAAGCTAGCACCCATCCAATCAATTGCTTTCGAGTTAGTAAGTTTTGACACTCAAAAAATGCAAAATCCAGAGATTTCCGGCGTTGAATATCAGCAAGGGGAATTACAAGGTTACGAGGTTAGACAGTACCTACTCGAAAAGTGGAATCGCGAGTGTGCTTACTGTGGTAGTGAAAATTTACCGCTGCAAGTCGAGCATATTAACCCACGCGCCAAGGGCGGCAGTAATCGTGTTTCCAACCTTTGCTTAGCTTGCGAACGATGCAACATCAAAAAGGGGGCTCAAGATATCAGGGATTTTCTCAAGAAAAAGCCCGAAGTTCTTAAGAAAATAATGAGTCAAGCTAAAGCACCATTGAAGGACGCAGCAGCGGTTAACGCAACCAAGTCCGCTTTGTTCCAAGCTCTGAAGGCTACAGCGATTGAACCTATTTATGTAGGACGCGGTTCTTTGACGAAGTTCAATCGGACTAATTTGAAGTTCCCAAAGGCTCATTGGATCGATGCTGCCTGTTGTGGAGATGTAAGTCAAGGTTTGACTTTAACTATCAATCAACCGTTGCTAATTAAGGCGATGGGCTGGGGAAGTCGTCAAGTCGTGCAGACTGACAAATATGGGTTTCCGCGTTCGGGGTATAAACCAAAGAAAAAGGTCGCAGGCTGGAATACTGGAGACATTGTTTCGGTAATTGGTGGAAAACATCAAGGGGTTAAATGCAAAAGAATTAAAACCACTAGGTTCAAAGGTAATTTTGATATTCGGGTAAACGATAGCGTGATTAGCGTTTCTCGGAATCAACTTAAGCCTGTTCATCGCAGCGATGGATATAACTACTCGTTTGCATGAGATTGTCGTGAAATGTCCAAGAAAACAGTTAGAGTCCAACCACCAATCTATGAAACGCTCTTTCGCAGGTAAGACAGACACAGGGTTAGTTCGTTCCGTAAATCAGGATTCGTACTACATCGACTCGGATGGGCGATTTTTTATAGTTGCTGACGGGATGGGAGGACACGCAGGAGGTCAAGAAGCCAGCCGGATTGCTGCTGAAGCGATTCAATCTTATCTGGTCGAACATTGGGAAGGCCCAGAAGATACTCCGATGTTGTTGGAACAGGCTCTGTTAATCGCCAATCAAGCAATTTTGACAGATCAGCTCAACTATCCCGAACGGTCTGATATGGGGACTACTGCTGTGGTCGTAGTGTTTAGGGATGAGGGGCGGCCTTGGTGTGCGAATGTCGGTGACTCTCGCTTGTACAGACTGCATGGCTCTCACTTGGATCAGATTACTGAAGACCAAACTTGGGTGGCTCAGGCTGTACAAAGAAAGGCTCTGACTGCTGAACAGGCTCGAAATCATCCTTGGCGTCACGTTTTGTCCCAGTGTTTGGGCCGGGAGGATTTGCGTGAAATAGATATTCTGCCGATCGATGTCAAACCTGGCGATCGCTTGTTACTGTGTAGTGACGGCTTGACTGAGGAACTTTCTGATCCTTTGATTGCTGGGCCTCTGAAGTCGATTCGCGCCAATGAAGGGGCTGCAACTGCTTTGATTGAAGCAGCTAAGGAGAAGGGTGGTCGTGACAATATTACTGTGGTAATTGTGACGCTCGACCTCAAGTGACATTAATCTAAAATCTAAAATCGCATGACTCGCGTTATCGGTTTGATCAGCGGCACGTCAGTAGATGGCATTGATGCTGCTTTGGTGGATGTGGTCGGTTCCCAAACTGACTTGAAAATTGAGTTGGTAGCAGGACGAACTTTTGCTTATCCTCCTAACTTACGATCGCAAATTCTCTCAGTTTGCGGCGGGTCAGCTTTGTCAATGGCAGAGCTGGCAGAATTGGATGATGCGATCGCAAAACAATTTGCGATCGCAGCCTTGACAATTCAAGCAGAATATGGTAAAGCAGAATTAATCGGGTCTCACGGTCAAACTGTCTACCACCGACCAGCTCGGAAGGGCGAAATGGAGAGAGACCCAGAGAGGGAGAGAAGTGAATTTTCTGCTGACTCCTCACCGATTCCGGGTGTAGATATGGGTTACAGCTTGCAACTAGGGCGGGGGGCGCTGATTGCGGCATTGACGGGCATTACTACTGTGAGCAACTTTCGATCGGCAGACATTGCAGCCGGCGGTCAAGGTGCACCTTTAGTACCCATAGTTGATGCTTACCTGCTGACAGAACCCGATCGCCATCTCTGCATCCAAAATTTGGGCGGAATTGGCAATTTAACCTATCTGCCTGCCCAGAAAAATAGCCCATTGGTCAACAAATCAGAGGTTTCCCATCCTGGGGATGGCATCTTGGGCTGGGATACTGGGCCGGCAAATTCCCTGTTAGATTTGGCAGTAGAACACTTCTCCGGGGGAAGTAAAACTTGTGACGAAAATGGAGATTGGGCTGCTCTTGGCCAGCCCTGTCAAGCTTTGGTAGAAGATTGGCTCAAACAAGAGTTCTTCCTCCAAAAACCGCCAAAATCTACAGGGCGAGAGTTGTTTGGTGTAGACTATTTTAACCGTTGTTTGGTCGAGGCTTCTTCTTACAACCTCAGTCCTGCTGATGTGCTGGCTACTCTAACAGAACTGACAGTCGCCTCGATCGCTCATAGCTACCGAACTTTTTTACCGCAGATGCCCGATCGAGTTTTGTTGTGCGGGGGCGGTAGCCACAATCTATACTTAAAGCGCCGATTACAAGCACAATTGCATCCCGTGGAAGTGTTGACCACCTCTGAGGCGGGCTTGAGTGTAGATTTTAAAGAGGCGATCGCTTTCGCGGTTTTGGCCGAATGGCGGGTTCGGGGTATTCCCGGCAATCTTCCTCAAGTTACTGGTGCGATCGCTCCTGTACTTTTAGGAGAAATTAACTCCTGTTGGTAGAGTGGATCGTGATACCATACACTTTGAGGGGACAACGGCTGTGCGTTGTTGCACCAGCATTGTAGCCGGCAGTCCAAGCATAGGAACAGCACTGTGGCTCACACGTTTTTAATGGAATCAGGCCAATGGACGCTCGAAGGAAGTTGGATTGAGCGCAATGGCGTGCCAATTACGGTTAAAGGCAAAACTTTAGTGAGCTGGAACCGAACAGATTGGTTCAGCATGGTGACGAAGCTCGTGTTTCCTGGAGGCGATCGCGAAGAAATTATTTTGCAGTACCGAGGACACCTGAACAGCGATGAACGGCAGTATACTTTTGTGCTCCAGCACAGCGAACTTGGCCGCGTCGAGGGTGAAGGTTGGATTGCTCCCCAGTCGATCGTCCAACGTTACTGGGTACTGGGAGACGAACGCCAACGGCGATCGGGTTTCGATACCTTTCACCGCGTTGATAGCAACCGCTACTACTACTCCAGTGGCATCATGTCTGGTCATTCCTTGACCAGCACGATGGAGGCTACTTTTGAACGTCAGTCGGAGTAACTCAATTCTAGAGTTATATCAATTCGGGTTGCACCGAAATCATTGTTGACTGTTGACTGTTGACTGTTGACTGTTTAGATATTTGAACAATACCGATGCAACCGGAAACGATATTACAAGTTGCGAATTCTGGGATTTGAGCAGAAAATTGAAGGTTTTGCGGGTCGGAGGTCGCCTTCTGATATCCGACTTCTGCAATTCTTGCTTAACCTGATCCGCTGCAAATTGAGGTCAATATATTTATTTTTAACAAACAATAACTACGATCAAAATTTTCACATCGACTTGTTCTTTCTTCTTTCTTCGGTGATACCTTGTGGCTTCGAGTTGACGCCCCATCACCCCCAACTCCTTTCCATCCGAGGAACAGAGTAAGAGACGGAGGTCGCCGACTGCGACGTGACATTACTCCAGGGCTGGGTTTGGTTCTAAACCCCAGTGGTGTTTCAGAAAATGACGGTACATGGTTTCCCGCAACATCATTTGTTCATAGAGCTTGACCAAAAACTCTTGAGCTTGCTCGCGGCTCATGTCACTTACCTGTGTTTTGAAGGAACACAGGCTGAATTGCTGTTCCAAAGATAGTTCTGCTGGTTGGTTCATGACTTTGACTCCTTGACCAAGAAATTGGGATACAAGCCCCGTTACTTCGACTACGCTGACTCACATCGCCTTTGAGGACGGCTTTTTGCTAGAATAAATTAAGTCGCCCTTCCGCGACGGTCGGTGAGTATGTCAATTGAGAGTACAAACCTGGATTGACCGGTTTTGTAAGTTGTTTCAGCGATCGCAAGTTGGTTTCAGGATGCCCTAAAGCCAATCTTGCTTTAACTATATATTACAAAAGGTAACAATGATTTGACAAATATGTCATCTTCCCCAAGAAATAACTTAATAACAGAGATGGCAAACTACCCGCAAAAGTTCCTTTCGTAGGTATATACAAGTCTATCTACTTGTCAAGAAAAAAAAGGCTCAGTATGAACCAAAATAATTGTAGTAATTTATACTGATTTTTTAAGGAAGAAGGAAGAAGGCCCTTCGACTACGCTCAGGGAACGCTTCAGGAAGAAGGAAGATGAAGGAAGTCATTAGTCATTAGTCATTAGTTATTAGTTATTGGTTGGTTGTTATTGGTTAGTTGGCAGATTAATTAGCAATGCCCTCTTTGGCCAATGCCCAATGCCCTCTTTGGCCAATGCCCAATGCCCTCTTTGGCCGATGCCCAATTCCCTATCCCTACATGATCAATCAATACATTGCCTAGTTTTGAGGCGCAACAGGAGATTTGCTAGGCAAGGAGCCAGGAGTAGGGAGAGGGGATTGAAACTGATTCGGATTGAATTGCTGCTGCTGTGGTGGTACTTGAAACTGAGATCCTTTAGGATTCAAGGGAGTTGCTCCTTGAGACGGTAGCGGTTGAACCTGATTACCCGTCGGGGGTGCGGCGGGAATGCCAGAATTGGGAACTGAGGGATTTGGCTGCGGGGATGGAGCTGAACTAGGAAGAGTAGCTAGAGCCACGCGATCGCCTCCTACCTCTCGCAATTTGTCCAAAACCTCTACAACTTTGGCGTACTTGGCATTTTGAGGAGCATACAGCACCGTCAATCCAGCAGGATTTTGCTGTTGGAAGCTCTTTAAAACGCGATCGAGCTGTTGATAATTAACAGGCAATTGGTCAATATAAGTTTGGCCAAAATCGTCAATGCTGACAATCAGCATTTCTCGCATCTGAGTTTGTCCCGTTTTGGCTTTAGGCAAATCGACATTAATCGCTTGCTGACGAGTCAGTTGCAAAGCAGCCAACAAAAAAAACGTCAGAATGCAAAATATCACATCAATTAGAGGCACCAGTTCAATCCGAGCCTCTTCAGTAGGAGTATCTAGATTAATCTTCATTAGTTTTCAATGTTTTAATTGTTGGAAGTTGAATCGATATCAGGATCGGAACCTTTCAATTTCGGTTTCGGCTCCCGATTTCGTTCTCCAGATTCTGGTTGAGAATTTAAGGAATGCTTGTTTAAGCTATCTGAACCAAAGGAAGACTTGCCATATTCTGCCTCAGCAGCCGATCGAGCCTGAGCATTAGCCGTAGGCCAGTATTGCCTGTAGAGCAATTCCAGTTCATTTCCAGCCTTGCGAAATATTTTGGCTTGATTGAACAAAAAAGCTTGAAAGATGCGATAAAATGTCAAGCTAAAAATTGCTACTACCATTCCCGTCGCTGTAGTGATCAGCGCTTCACTAATCCCCAAAGTCACCCCAGTAGTTGCAGAGGTACCGATATCACCCAGCCGGATCGAACTCAGGGAGTTAATCAAACCCAAAACAGTTCCCAGCAAGCCCAACAAAGGTGCTAAAGCGATCGTCGCTTCTAATATTTTGTCACCGCGGCGCATAGAAGCCAACTCTTCATCAGCGGCGGCTTCTAGTGCGAGTCGAAATAATTCTGGTTCAGGATTGTACAGTCGCAGAGGTGCAGATAAAAATCGTCCTATAGGCTGTCGGTTAGCTTGTCTAGCAATCTCGTTAGCAGCACCCCAATCACTGCGAGCAGCATCGAGGATACGGTGGACTATTTGCTTTTCCTTGGTGAGGAGGCTCGCCCAGAACCACAAGCGCTCGATAATTGTACTTACAGATAGAATCGATAACACGAACAGGGGCCACATGGCGGGGCCACCTTTTTGAAACAGTTCTTGAATATTCACAGTATTTTTACTCCTGCATAACCTGCTAACCTTGGCTTCTGCTGTAATTTTTTTAACAAATTTAAGGCAACTTAATTTTAGCTATTAATGTACTTTAATCTTGAGCCGATCGACCGATCGCGATCGACTAATTCCTCAAACCCGATCTAAATCCTCTTGACACATATCTTGCAGTGACTGATGTTGAACCCGACGGGAAGAGCGGCGATATTTTTTAGTTTGCAGCTTCGGTTCATATTGTTGCGTACCATCCGACTTAGTTTGCTGCTTCAAACTCGCCTCCGCACTACTAGAATTTTGCTCTTGTTGCTGACGGACGATCGCCTCAGAGAGAAACTGCAAGTAATACTCATAGCGCTCCCAATCGCCCCGGACGACACAATTAGGTTCACTTCGGTGGGAGCAGTCGCTAAACTGGCAAGTACCCAAAGCAAGCCTGCGCCGAACTTCCGGGAAATATCGAGGTAACTCGGATGGATCGCATTCAAGTGCTGGCTGATTGAAGCCTGGAGTATCGGCCAAAAGTCCGCCACCGGGGAGATCGAACAATTCTACGTGGCGAGTAGTATGTCGTCCGCGGCCGAGTTTGCCGGAAACAGCATTCACTCGCAGATTCAGCGCCGGAATCAGTTGATTGATCAAACTCGACTTACCGACCCCTGAAGGCCCACAAATTACCGTTATTTTGCCTTGCAGGTGACTTTGGATAGAGAAGGAAGAAGGAAGAAGGAAGAAGGAAGAAGGAAGAAGGGAGCTATCGATTTCGTCTGATGAATTTGGGTTTGTGGCAGAAACTTCATTTTGACGATTATTAGTGGCTTCCTCGTATATTCCTAAGCCGCTACGGACGCTAATAAACATGGGATCATATCCCCATCCTTTAAGCCGATCGCGCCACCGTGCCAAATCCTCATCCGTGACCAAATCGCATTTGTTGAGACACAAACTCACCTCTAAACCTGTAGATTCGGCCTTGACTAAAAACCGAGTTAATGATGCGGGGTCTAAGTCAGGTTCAGTGAGGGCAAAAACCAGGAGAATGCGATCTGCATTAGCTACAGGTGGCCGATTGAGTTCTGTTTGGCGGGGAAACACTTGAGAAACGACACCTCTGTGGTCATTCCAGTCTGGTTCTTCTACCACCACGCGATCGCCCACCATCACCTGTTGACCAATTTTTTTCAGTCTAGTGCGGCGAGTACACAGGAGAATTGGTCGATCGGCTAAAAGAGGATTTTTCCCATCAGTGCTGACATCTGGATCTAACCTGACTTGATAGAAGTTAGCCTGAACAGCCACAACAGTACCCGTAATCAAGGAAGAATCCCGGCTCATGCTGCTTCCTGCTTAGGTCGCTGCACTTTCATCGCAAAAAAGCCGGAATTATCCTCAGAAGCGACAAATTGGGTTTCGAGAATTTGGTAGCCTTCCATTTTTAGACTATCAGGCACTTGTTCGATCGGCTCCCCAGCGTCCAGCCAAACCTCCAAAATAGCTCCAGGAGGCATTTGCTCCAAGCGCAGTTTAGTTCGGACAAAATTGATCGGACAGGGCGTACCCCGCAGATCGAGCTGAGCATCTGGAGATTGGGGATTTTCAATTTTCGATGTTGAATTCATATAGCTGAAGGAAGTTCGGCAACGGATTCTGTAACGGATGTAACGGATGTAATACCAATTTAATGGGTCGTTGCACATATTCCGATCCCCCTAAATCCCCCTTAAGAAGGGGGACTTTGATTGGACTCTTGTCCCCCCCTTGGGAAGGGGGGTTAGGGGGGATCGAATTCTATGCAGCTTCATAAAAAATTGGTATAAGATCAATTCCGGTTGCATCGTCAGGTGACTGTTTGAACAATACCTATGCAACCGGAAACAATCTAACGGATGGATGGACACAGATTATTATTTATGGAAAAAGTGAGCGCAATTGCGCTCATTTTTTTGCTTACTTCTGAAACAAATTGCCCAGAAATCCTTCCAAGCCACCTTTTCCGGTACGATCGCCCTTAAGCTTAGCCAACTGCATCAACAACTCCCGCTCCTCCGTCGTCACCTTAGTCGGAATGTCAATAGACACCAGAATTAAATGATCGCCACGACTAACTGGATTGCCCAACCGAGGCACCCCTTTTTTCTCCAGAGTCAGAACAGTATTCGCCTGAGTTCCCGTAGGAATCAACAATTCCGTCGGCCCATCTACAGTTTCCACCTCCAAGCGACAACCCAAAATAGCTTGCAAGTAACTAATTTTAACTTCCGAGTTAATATTAATCCCTTCACGCTTAAATACCGGGTCTTCACTCACAGCCAAAAACACGTACAAATCCCCAGGCGGCCCGCCCAGTTTACCCGCATCCCCTTCATTGGAAACGCGCAAACGAGTACCGTTGTCAACCCCCGCCGGGATAGTAATTTTCAGCTTTTTCATCACTTCTTTTTGGCCCCGGCCGCCACAAGTATCGCACTTGTCCTCAATAACTTGCCCGGTGCCATTGCAGGTGGGGCAAACTGAAACTTGAGTAAAACTGCCAAAGGGGGTACGGGTAGCGCGTCGGACTTGGCCACCGCCGCTGCAAGTCGGGCAAGTTTGGGGTCTGGTTCCCGGTTTTGCGCCAGTCCCGCTGCAAGTTTCGCAAGTTTCTAGGTGCTTGATGCGGAGTTCTTTTTCCCCACCAAACACTGCTTCGCGAAACTCCAGCCGCAAGTCCAGTCGCAAATCGTCTCCGCGCACGGGCCCGCTGCGTCTGCGACCTTGTTGTTGTTGTTGGCCGCCCGCCCCTTGAAAACCCTGAAAAAAGCTTTCAAAGATATCAGCGAAGCTGTCGCCGAAGTCTTGGAAGCCTGGAGCCCCTGCTGCGCCACTCACACCTGCTTCACCAAAACGGTCGAAACGATCGCGGGTTTCGGGTTCTGAGAGTACCTCATAGGCGCGGTTAATTTCTTTAAACCGCTCCTCAGCACCAGATTCTCTGTTGACGTCTGGATGGTACTTACGAGCTAGGCTGCGGTAGGCACGCTTAATTGCTTCTTTGTCTGCGCTTCGAGAAACGCCTAATATTTCATAGTAATCGCCGGCCATAAAGCTGTTTGCCTGGAGGTAATTGACACTCCCCCAGCCTGAAGGCGTGGGGATTCTTAATTCATCGTATGTCTTGGTCTTACGCAGCGTCTAGAGGTTTGACAAGCCGTCTTGTCCTAACTCTCACACCACTTGCACGATTATTTGTAACTTTTAATCTTTAGTGTTAATTTCTAAAGAAAAGGATTCATCTCATCAACTTCAGGTTCGGGAACCTTTGGTTTTTGTTTTGTCTGTAGATTTTGCTGTTTGTCGCGCTTTGGTTCCGGCTTTGGTTCCGACTTTGGTTCCAGCAGTATTTCCAGCGGTATTTCCAGCGGTATTTCCAGCGTTGGTTCTGCGGTCATCAGCAGCTCTTCTGTGGGCAAGATGCTTTCGTCGTCTGCTTCAAACTCATCTAATTCTGGCACTATCTCACTTTCAACCGCAGTGGAAGAAGTAGTAGTAGCTTCCCCGTTGCGAGCTTGGTCGTAGACAGCAGTACCAAGCGAGTATAGCAGTTGCTTGAAAGATTCGATTTGTGCTTCGAGTTCTTCGCAGGTGATGTCGGGGCTAGCTATAGCAGCCCGTAAGGCAACAGATGCTGCTTTGGCTTCGGCCTTGAGGTCGTCGCCTAGCAATTGGGCGTTGGTTTTTAAAGTGACATCACAATTATAGACTAGGGTGTCGGCTTGATTTTTGAGTTCGACCAGTTGGGCGCGATCGAGGTCTTCGTCGGCATAAAGTTCGGCCTCTTGTCGCATCCGCTCGACTTCGGTTTCGCTCAATCCCCCTGTATTTGAAATTTGGATACTTTGTTCTTTTGAGGTTCCTTTGTCTTGAGCGGAAACCTTCAGAATACCGTTAGCATCGATTTCAAAGGTAACTTCGATTTGAGGTACGCTACGGGGCGCTGGGGGAATACCTTTAAGCAGAAATTTACCGAGACTTTTATTGTCTTTGACTAATGCCCGTTCGCCTTGAAGCGCGTGAATTTCTACGGAAGTTTGACCATCGGCCGCTGTGCTGTACATTTGCGATCGACTGGTGGGGATAGTTGTATTGCGTTCAATTACTTTGGTGAACACTCCGCCCAAGGTTTCGAGTCCCAGGGAAAGGGGAGTTACGTCTAGCAACAGCAAATCTTTGACCTCGCCACCCAATACCCCAGCTTGAATTGCTGCACCTACGGCTACAGCTTCGTCGGGATTGACCGATTTATCGGGAGAAACGCCACCAAAATACTTGCTAATTGCCTGTTGAACTGCCGGAATCCGGGTTGATCCTCCTACTAAGATAATTCGATCTATATCTTTTGGGGTCAAACTTGCGTCTTTGAGGGCTTGAGTCACTGGGTCGATGGTTGCTTGGACTAAATGAGCGACCAATTTTTCAAACTGAACTCTGGAAAGTGGCGTTTCCAGATGCTTCGGCCCTTTTTCGTCTGAGGAGATGAATGGCAAATTGATTGAGGTCGATTCGCGGTTCGACAGTTCTATTTTGGCTTTTTCGGCTCCTTCTCGGAGGCGTTGTAGGGCCATTTTGTCTTTTGAGAGGTCACTGCCTTCTTGAGTGCGAAAGGCTTCAACCAGCCACTGGACGATGCAGTCGTCAAAGTCATCTCCTCCCAGATGATTATTACCCGCAGTAGCGTTGACTTCAAAAATTCCGTCTCCCAGTTGCAGGATTGAAACGTCGAAGGTGCCGCCGCCGAGGTCAAATACCAGGATTTTTTGTTCTATATGTTGTTTGTCCAAGCCGTAGGAAAGGGCGGCGGCTGTGGGTTCGTTGACGATTCGCAGGACTTCTAAACCTGCGATCGTACCGGCGTCCTTAGTAGCTTGCCGCTGGGCATCGGTGAAGTAAGCTGGCACTGTAATCACGGCTTGGGTGACAGTTTGTCCCAAATAAGCTTCAGCATCTTGCTTGAGCTTTTGGAGTACCATTGCCGAGATTTCTTGGGGGGTGTGAACTTTGTTCCGAATTTGGACGTCCGGGATCTTTCTTCTTCTGTGTCGTCCCACCGCCGTCCGATAAATCGTTTGATACTGTAGACAGTATTTACAGCATTTGTGACAGCTTGTCGCTTGGCCAGTTGACCTACTAAGCGATCGCCCCCTTTGCCAAATCCTACTATGCTCGGAGTTGTACGACCGCCCTCTGAATTGGCGATCACGACGGGTTTACCGCCCTCTAAGACAGCTACGCAACTGTTGGTTGTGCCTAAGTCGATGCCTATCACCTTTCCCATAGCGCCTCATAAAACTTCGTGGGATATTTACAAATTTATTTCAAGCCCCCGAATAGAATTCGGGGGTCTATTGCCGCCTGTACAATTTTAAGCGTTGAGGCTATCGATATTCTAGGGACGATCGCACTGCAACGTTTCTTAAATTTGAACTTACTTCCTACAAGACATCCGAGAACGCAGTAGGTTTGATTCCGATCAACTTTCTGAACTATCAGGATTTTCATCTGACGCTAGCACAGAGAGCCCAGGCGCTGCAACTTTCACTTTGGCGTGGCGCAAAACGCGATCGCCTAGAGTATAGCCTCGTTCTAGTTCTTGGATGATTGTTCCTTCCTCATGTTCGTCAGTTGGTTCGCTGAGCAAAGCTTCGTGGAGGTTGGGGTCGAACTGTTCGCCTTCGGGACGCATCGGAGAAACTCCGATTTGTTTGAGACACTCTACCATTTGCTTGTAAACGCTTTGGTAGCTTTTGTGTATGTTCATTTCGCCGTCGGTCTGTGGCTTGATGTGCGATCGAGCCCGCTCAAAGTTATCAATTACTGGCAACAGGGGTTTAATAATGACACATTTTGCCTGTAAATCTAACTCTTCTTTTTCCTTTTGGGTGCGCCTGCGGAAGTTCTCAAAATCGGCTGCTAAGCGCAAATTTTGATTTTTCAGCTCTTCTAACTGATTTGAATAGCCTTGTAACTGAGCTTTTAAACCGTCTTTATCGTTTGTGGCTTGTGCCAGTTCTCTTTTTAGCAATTCCGTAGTGTCAGGATTGACACTGTTGCTGGAACCTAGGATGTCTGTTTCCCCGTTCGCGTTGGCGGCCGTGCGATCGACCTGAGAGCTTTGATAAGCTTGAGCAAGTTCTAGTTCCCAATCGGCTGCTGCATTCGAGTTTGCTTCTGCTGGCGGATTTTCGCTAGCCATTGGCGAACTCTCTGGGGTTTCCCCCATTGAGCTAGGATCTTGATGTTGCTGTTTTTCCTCGTCAATCATATATATCTGTGCGACAGAACCCTATCAATTCTAGCAGGTCGTGTTTTGGCTCGGCAAATACTACAGGATGCGGAGACTGCTCTAAATCTGGGCTGCTGACTCTGGGGCGATCGAGCAGATGATTCATCAAAATATATCTCAAAAGACCGATCGAGAGCTTTGTAAAAGCTATCATCAGAATTTTAGGTAGAAACTCCGTTACTTCGACCCAACGGCTGCGTTTATCCTCAACCCAACATCTTTTAGGACTGATGAGTGAGAACTAATTTCACGCAATAATAGCTATGATGTGAACCATGACACAAAAAGCCTTCAAGTACCGTTTCTATCCAACGCCCGAACAAGAAACCTTGTTGAGGCGGACGATGGGCTGTACTCGTTTGGTCTACAATCGCGCCTTGAGAGTTCGCACAGAGGCTTGGTACAAAGACCAGCAACGAGTCGGCTATAGCGATACTTCGGCTATGTTGACTCAATGGAAGCAGAACCCAGAACTGGACTTCCTCAACGAAGTGAGCTGCGTTCCCTTGCAACAAGGATTGCGCCACTTACAAAAAGCATTCAGCAACTTCTTTGACGGGCGGGCAAAATACCCAAACTTCAAAAAAAAGCGTAACGGTGGTAGTGCCGAATTTACCAAGTCGGCGTTTAAGTTCAAAGACGGTCAAGTTTACTTGGCAAAATGTTGTCAAGCGCTGCCGATTCGGTGGAGTAGAACCATACCTCAAAACGCGACACCATCCACCATTACAGTAAAGCTTTCGCCCGCTGGTAGATGGACTATTTCTTTATTGGTGGATCTCGAAATTGAACCACTGCCTAAATCTTCTAACGAAGTTGGGGTCGATTTAGGCATTACAAGTTTGGTCGCATTGAGTACCGGAGAAAAAATCACCAATCCCAAAGGATTTAAGGCAAAACATTCCAAGCTACGTCGAGCGCAGAAAGCTTTGAATCGGAAACAAAAAGGCTCTAACAACCGACACAAAGCGCGTCTGAAATTAGCTCGGATACACCAACAGATTGGTGATGCACGAAAAGATTTTCTGCACAAGTTGACAACACGGTTGGTGCGTGAAAACCAAACCATCGCCGTTGAAGATTTGGCTGTGCAGAACATGGTCAAAAATCGGAAACTTGCTCTCTCTATTAGCGACGCAAGCTGGGGAGAATTTGTCAGGCAACTTGAATACAAGTGCGATTGGTACGGCCGCACGTTGATTAAAATCGACCGATGGTTTCCGAGTTCTAGACGATGTTTTGATTGCGGACATATTGTTTCCAAGTTGCCTCTTAACATTCGGAAGTGGAATTGCCCTCAATGCGGTACTCACCACGACCGGGATGTGAATGCAGCTTTAAATATTTTGGCGGCAGGGCTTGCCGTTTCAGTCTGTGGAGCGAATGTAAGACCCAATAGAGATATCTCTATTGGGCAGTTGCGAAATACCCGTAAGGGACAGAAGCAGAAACCCAAATAGTGATGTTTGGGAATCCCCGTGCGTTCACGCCGGGGTGGATGTCAACACAGAACAGCGAATCTTTAAGCTTGCACGGAAATTAGTTGGAAATAGGGGGCGTACATGACTAACACATCCGATCGGCGTTTCTCCACATCTATAGTTACTACCAGCCTTTTTACTCCCGCTCTCAACAAGATGATTCAGTCTGGTTACGTCAACGGTGACCAACTGAAGAAAGCTCAACTTGAAAGTAAGAAATCAGGCAAGCGGTTGACAGAGGTACTAGAAGCTGCTACAGGGCTGCCATTGCCGCCAGAATTGCTGCGGCTTTACAAAAAGCAGCAGATGTTTGAACTGAAAATAGTCTATGGGGTTGAAGCCTTTGACCCAGAGTTGAGCGAACTGACTAACGAGCAACTCGGAGCGATGTTGGATGAATTGAAAATGTCGATCGACATTTGTCACCAACGTCGGTTTTTACCTGTGGCGAAAACTGCAACTGAACCTCCGGCGATCGTAGTCGCAATGGTCGATCCTGACAACCTAGATGCTCAAGAAGATTTGCGGCGGATTTTGAAAGGGTTGAGTTTTCAGCGACGGGTCATCACCCCAGATGACTATCAGGATATTACTTCTATCTATCAAGAAGACCAAGTTAAGATAGCAGGCAAAATAGCTGAAGCCGAAAAGGAGAAAAAACTCTCCCTAGGGGATGGAGATTTTGGCGAACTCTCATTAGAAGAGGTGACAGCCGATACAGAAGACATTGCTGACACGATAAACGCTGTAGACCAAGCTCCTGTAATCAAAGCGGTCAACGTCATTTTGGCTAAAGCTTTGTCAGAAAAAGTCTCCGACATCCACGTAGAACCTCAAGAAGAGTTCATGCGAATTCGGATGCGGAAAGACGGGGTACTGCAAGAGTATTTCCGATTTCCCAAGCAAGTGGTGCAAGGGATTACTGCTAGGTTCAAAATTATTGCCAATTTGGACATTGCCGAACGCAGACAAGCTCAAGATGGTCGCATCCGCCGGGTATTTGAAGGACGGACGGTGGATTTCCGGGTAAATAGCTTGCCTTCTCGCTACGGCGAAAAAATTGTGTTGCGGATTTTGGATAGTTCCAGCACTCAGTTGGGTCTGGGTTTGTTAATCTCGGATCCAGAAACTTTGGCTTTGGTTCGAGAAACTGCCAGCCGCCCCTTTGGACTGATTTTGGTGACTGGGCCGACTGGTTCGGGTAAGTCAACTTCGCTCTATTCAATCCTGGCTGAATTGAATGATCCGGGGGTTAACATTTGTACGGCGGAAGACCCGATCGAATATGCTTTGCCAGGAATTACCCAATGTCAAGTAATTCGGGAAAAAGACTTGACTTTTTCCAACATTCTGCGGGCGTTTTTGCGGCAAGACCCTGACGTCATGCTAGTGGGGGAAACACGGGACAAAGAAACCGCGAAAACGGCTCTGGAAGCTGCTTTGACCGGACACTTGGTGCTGACTACGTTGCACACTAATGACGCGGCCGGTGCGATCGCCCGTTTGGACGAAATGGGCGTAGAACCATTCATGATTTCCGCTGCTCTATTGGGCGTATTGGCTCAGCGCTTGATGCGCCGCGTTTGTGACAAATGCCGCATTCCTTACCAGCCAACTGCCGAAGAACTCGGCAAGTACGGTCTGTCGGCTTCACAAGAAGTGGATCTGACTGTCTACAAAGCTAACACCATACCAATTGAGCAGAGAAAGGAACTAGCAGACCGGGATCAACTTTGTACCAAGTGCGGTGGTATCGGCTACAAAGGACGGGTAGGGGTTTACGAATTCCTGAAAAATACTGAGCGGCTGCAAGCTCTGATTACTCAAGGCGCTCCCACAGAGCAAATTAAGGAAGCAGCAGTAGAAGAAGGGATGAAAACCTTGTTGGCTTATAGCTTGGAGTTAGTGCGAGAAGGCGCGACTACCTTTGAAGAAGTCGAGCGGGTGACGTTTACCGACTCCGGGCTGGAGGCTGAATTGAAAGCGAAACGCAAGCAGGGACTTACCTGCAAAACTTGTCATGCGGAATTGAAGCCGGAGATGCTGGATTGTCCCTACTGTTTGACTCCGCGTGTTTTCTAGATTGATTCAGTAGTCAGTAGTCAACAGTCAACAGTCAACAGTCAACTGACCCTTCGACTACGCTCAGGGCGCGGCAATAGACAACAGTCAACAGCCAACTGAGTTAAATTGGTCAATAACTATCAACTTGATTAGGGAGACATATCTATGGGTCTGATCATTGAAGATGTACTGGAGTCCCTGGTAGAGCAAGGGGGTTCAGACATACACATCCAAGCGGGTGCGCCTATTTTCTTCCGCGTTAGCGGGAAACTCACTCCTCAGCCACAATACGGCGACATTCTGTCTGCTGAGGAAGTGCAGATCCTGATCTTCCAAATGCTCAACAATATGCAGCGCAAGCAATTGGAGATGGAGTGGGAACTCGACTGCGCTTACGGGGTGAAGGGATTGGCTCGGTTCCGGGTAAATGTGTACCGAGAACGGGGTTCTTGGGCTGCTTGTATGCGGGCTCTGGCTTCTAAGATTCCGAACGCAGATGCTTTAGGCGTGCCACAGATTTTGCGGGATCTGACGGAAAGACCCAGAGGTATGCTATTGGTGACGGGGCAAACCGGATCTGGGAAAACTACTACGATGGCGGCTTTGTTGGATCTGGTCAACCGGACGCGGGCGGAACATATTCTGACAGTTGAAGACCCGATCGAATATGTGTTTCCCAATATTAAGAGTTTATTTCACCAGCGTCAAAAGGGCGAAGATACTAAGAGCTTTTCTAATGCGCTGAAGGCTGCTCTGCGGGAAGATCCTGACGTGATTCTGGTGGGGGAAATGCGCGACTTGGAAACGATCGGTCTGGCAATTTCGGCTGCGGAAACGGGTCACATGGTCATGGGAACGCTGCACACTAATTCTGCGGGTGCAACGGTCGATCGGATTTTGGACGTGTTCCCGCCCATTCAACAACCCCAGGTTCGCGCCCAGGTGTCTAACTCTTTGGTGGGAATAGCCAGCCAAAATTTGGTTGTAAAAATTGGCGGCGGCCGTTGCTGTGCTATGGAAATCATGCTGAATACTCCTGCTATGTCTAACTTGATCCGGGAGGGGAAAACTCCCATGATTTACTCCCAAATCCAAATGGGGGCGAAGTTGGGCATGAGGACAATGGAAATGGCTTTAGCTGAACTTTACAAGACTGGTAAAATTACTTGGGAATCGGGAATGGCCAAGGCATCTAAGCCAGATGAACTCTCACGCTTGATCGGTCCGGCACCCGCTGGAACCCAGACAGGGGGTCATTAATTCAGTTATTGGGAATTGGGCATTGGCCAAATAGGGAATGGGCCAAATAGGGAATGGGGAATTGGCCAAATAGGGAATTGGGAATTGGCCAAATAGGGAATTGGGAATTGGGAATTGGGAATTGGGAATTGGGAATTGGGAATTGGGAATTGGGAATTGGGAATTGGGAATTGGGAATTGGGAATTGGTTAAATAAGTAACCAGTAACCAGTAACCAGTAACCAGTAAGCAGTAACCAGTAACCAATAACCAGTAACCAATAACCAGTAACCAGTAACCAGTAACCAGTAACCAATAACCAGTAACCAATTCCCAATTCCCAATTCCCAATAACCAATAACCAGTAACCAATAACCAATAACGACTGATTACTAATTTTAAATAAAATCCCAGAGGCAATTTATGGCTACGAATGTTATCAGAGAAAAGCCTAAAAGCAGCTTTAGTTTCAATCAAATTCAGGAGCAACTAGAGTACACTTTTAGCAGTGTTACTATTAAAGATTTAGCGATTTTTGCTCGTCAGTTTTCGGCGATGTTTAATGCAGGGGTGGCAATCGTTAGATGTCTTTCTGTGTTGCAGGAACAGTGTTCTAATCCTAAGTTGAAACGAGCGCTCAGGAGCATGAATTCTGACGTACAAGAGGGGATAAACTTGGCAGAAGCGATGTCGAAGTTTCCTGATGTATTTGATCAACTGTTTCTCAGTATGGTGGCAGCGGGAGAAGTCGGGGGGGTGCTAGATGAATCACTAGAGCGTCTGGCTGTGATGATGGAAAAAAATCACAAAACAGAGTCGGAAATTAACTCGGCTATGTCTTATCCGAAGACTGTGTTTTCCATCGCGATCGTGATTTTTTTCGCCATGACCATATTTCTGCTACCAACTTTTGCTAAAATCTTTAAAGATATTGGTGCAGATTTGCCGGCTTTTACGGTGTTTATGTTGGCAATTAGTGCATTTTGTACGGCCTGGCCTCCCATCCAACAGTTCACTTTGATTGGGGTGATTATAGCGCTAAATATTGCCTTCGGGATGTACTACAAAACTCCAGTAGGTCATCTGCAAATTGATAAGATGATGATGAAGGCGCCGATTTTTGGAGATTTGCTGGAAAAATCGGCGGTGGCTCGATTTTGTGTGATATTTGGGTCGCTGACGCGATCGGGTGTCCCGATTCTCAACTCTTTGGAAATTGTGCGAGATGTTGCCGGGAATCAGGCAATCTCAAATGCGATCGAATATGCAAGGCAGGAAATTCAAGGCGGCGGCATGATCAGTATTGCTTTGCAAGAACAGCAAGTTTTCCCATCTTTGGCAATTCAAATGATCGCAATTGGCGAAGAAACTGGGGAACTTGACAAGATGCTGATGAAGGTTGGTGCTTTCTACGAAACGGAAGTGGAAGAAGCGGTAAAAGGACTCACGAGTATGCTAGAACCACTGATGATTGTGGTCGTTGGTGGTATTGTAGGTTCGATTTTGCTGTCTATGTATCTGCCGATGTTTGCAGTGTTCCAGAAGCTGTAAAAAACAGTCAGTTGTTATTCTTGCGGTACCCTGAGCGGAGCGCCGTCCTGAGCGTAGTCGAAGGGTCGAAGGGCACCGCAAATAACCAATAACCCTTCGACTAGGCTCAGGGCACCGCAAATAACCAATAACTAATAACTAATAACTAATAACTCTTCGACCCTTCGACTACGCTCAGGGCGACGCCAATAACCAATAACCAATAACCCTTCGTCCCTTCGACCCTTCGACTACGCTCAGGACGGCGCTCCGCTCAGGGTACAGCAAATAACCTATTACTTAATTTAAAATGTCTATTAAACAATCACATTACGAAGCTTTATTAGCACAATATAGCGAATCTTCTAACGCCCTTGAACTGCTGAAAAAATATCGGCTTTACATGGAAATGATTCCGAGTATCCGCCGCATTGATGATAGTTTAATCGCAATTCCTTTGCCGATCGCGCGGATACGAGAAGGAGTTTCCTATGCGCGAAGCAGCGGCGCTAGTATATCCCCCGGACAAGCAGTTTGTTTGCCCTGCGATTTGGCGATTTTGATGTGCGATCCTGAATGGAAAGTTAAAATAGGGGTAGAAATTTTGATTTTCATTCATCGCCCCGATGAGGAGTTTTCTGAGTTACTCGGTCGCTGGCGGCAGTGTCAGGTTTGGCTGGATAAAGATTATGAGTGGTTGATGCCGCATCGCTACAGGCATATTTTCAGCGATAAAGCTGAGGCTGTTCATCCTTTATTTGTGTTGTTTGATGAAACGCCGGAACTGATTCAGCGAGGTTTGATGGGGGCTGGTTTGCCGTTTGTAATTGAAAGTTTTGACTCTGAGATTGAGGAAGTAGAGGAGGAAGAGTTTATGGGTGGCGAGGAACTGGGAAATATTGGTGAAGAGAGTTATGAGTTGTAGGTAATCTTTACTTATTCCTTCGACTATATGATAGAATAAATAGCAATAAGTCCGATCGCACTAAAATTATGTCGGAAACATTAATTGACATAGGTCTGCCTCCCCAATTTCCAGATCATACACAACTTCCTGAGTCTGACGGTACTTTCGTGAAAAATTTTCAGGAGCATCCTCAAAGCATAATTCTCACTGATTCGATCGGGCCTGTTTTGCAACGGCTACATCCCGACGGACGCTACTGCATCGGACAAGATTCTGGCATTTATTGGCGACAAACTGAACCACCAGAAAAAGGGGCAGAAGCTCCTGACTGGTTCTACGCGCCGAATGTTTCAGCACGCCCGGAACAGGGCAAATATCGTCGTTCTTACGTGCTATGGAGAGAACATTTAGCACCTTTAATTGCTTTGGAATTTGCTAGCGGAAATGGCAATGAAGAACGGGATGCCACTCCTCTTTTGATGACTAATGCAGGAGAAGTGCAAAAACCAGGTAAGTTTTGGGTTTACGAGCAAATTATTCGGATTCCTTACTACGGCATTTATGAGATGAGTAACGATAGATTAGAAGTCTATCATTTGAGAGATTTTGCTTATCAAAAACTCGAACCTAATCAACGAGGTCACTATCCGATTGAACCATTAGAAATTGAGTTGGGACTGTGGCAGGGAAGTTATCAAAATCAAACGCAACTTTGGTTGCGGTGGTGGGATATTCACGGGAATTTGTTGTTAATTGGTGACGAAAGGGCTGAACTTGAAAAACTCAGAACTGAACAGGAACATCAACGTGCTGAACGGGAACGTCAACGTGCTGAACAGGAACATCAACGTGCTGAACGGGCAGAACAAAAAGCGGCGCGACTTGCAGAAAGACTGTTAGCAATGGGTATCGATCCTGATGCAGATGATTCACCAGATTTTGGCCATTCGTAAGACAAATCCTGGTAACTCTCGATCGCCGCTCACTGTTTCGGGATTATCCAAGATTTCCGGTTCTTTTTCGGGACGGTAGATGTAGACTTTGTGGTTTTTGCGATCGATCAATAAGCCGAGCGATACACCATTGTCAATATATTCTTGCATCTTTTTTTGCAATCCTTTGAGAGTATCGCTAGAAGACCGTAATTCAATCACAAAGTCTGGACAAATCGGTGCAAATGAGGCTTTTTGTGCTTCAGTTAAGGCATTCCAGCGCTCTAGTTTAATCCATGAGGCATCGGGGGAGCGGGTTGCGACCTTGGGTAAGGTAAAGCCTGCACTGGAGTCAAATGTTTCACCTGTGCCATCTTCTTCTGCCCAGTTTGCAAGTTGCTGAGCAATTTTAATGTTGCGGTTCCCTGTATCTGAAAAGGCTGGTGACATAATGATAACTTCCCCATTGGCGGTACGTTCGATTCTCAAATCGCGATTGGCTAGACAGAATTGATAGAACTGTTCAACAGTCATTGGTTCGATCGCAGGAAGATCGATCGTCATTGGGACGCTTTGGGTTGGAATTAGCAGGGTTGTCATGGTTTTTCCTCAGTTGGTGTAGGCGTGAATTAGTGACAGAATACCTGAACTTTTTTGGATCGCAGTGGGTGGCCAGAAACCGGGTTTTTTCGAGAATACTGGTTATAGTCTTTAATATCGCTAAAAACCCGGTTTCTTGGATGGTAGCGCGTAATTCCTATTTAGCTTACCTGACAAATTGAGGCATGATTTCAGCGGCTGTAAATAAACCGGAAATACCTTTTCTTTGCAGCATTACACCTGCTTTCAGATAACCGAATGCGGGGCCACAAACGTTTGCTGCCATGCTGGTTTCGTCGCCTAATGTAAAGGTGTGAGTCGAGATTTTGCCCTCGAAGGTGCGGCCGGTAATTTGGACGTTGGTGCTCAAAGGTTTTTTGGAATTGCGAGTATCGACAATGCCGCCGACTGTGACTCGATCGCGATCGCAAATTCCAGCCAATTCCAACATAATATCATCGGCGTGTTCCATATTTTCCAGCTTCAATAAACCGTCGGTGCTATCCAACAGAGCTTCCACTTCTGCATCAGTCATTGCTTGGGCTTTTGGTACATCATAACCAGGTAAATGTGCGATGTCTTCGCGAATGGTGGCTCGATAAGCTTCCCAATTAGCAATTCCGACTCCAAAGGTGATTTTGACGCTGTGAACTTCTGCGTAACTCTGAGCGGCTAATGCTGCTGCTGCTGTTAGCAACCCAGGTGTAGCACCGCAACCTGTCATGTAGGTAATTCCTGCTGCTTGAAGTTCGTCTTTCATGGTAAGAATTTGTTCGACGGCGCTGGTGCGTTTGATGGCATCTACTAATACTCCTTTCCAGCCGGATTCGATAAATTGTCTGGCTACCGATGCCATGAATGTGTTGGGAAGATTTGGTAATGCTAGGAAATAGCCGTCTACTCCTTCGGCTGTTTGGATGAGTTCTTGAATACTGCGATCGCACAAAACTCCCGCTGATTCCAAATAACCTAAAGAACCTTGAGATTTGTAAATTGCCTCGCACTCTTTGGAATTTAAGCCTTCAGCAGCATAGGCGTAACCTTTTTGATCTGCGGCGGCTACCCAGAGCATTTCTCCTTTGGGAGCGAGTAAACGGGCGGCTGCTTGGCCGAGTCCGCCATAGCCCAAGACACCTACTCGAATTGGTTGGTTAATTAAATCTGTAGCTTTTTTTGTACTCATGGGACTTTCTTGATATTGGACAACCTTTTATTATCGGTCAATCGGGGACCAGTGAGCAATATATTTAGATCCTGCGATCGATTGTACCCGTTGCTATATTTTATTAACATGATTATTTCCGGGACAGTGGTGAGGATTAGGGAACCACTTACACTTAATAATTCCACTGGATATTTGTTCTAACTTAGCAGGAGTGTGACCTGCACCGAATATATCAAGGTTAAGGTTGAGGGCTACTTTCGCGGCGTAAGCAATGTATAAAGTACAAGGTATTGATACAGAGAATATTACTATTTTAGCAATTAGATTATTATCCACGAGATATATTTTGCTCCAATTAGTTTTCCCAAGAAGTGGAAAGAATACCCAGTGATTGACTCGCTGAGGCTTATGTTTTGTTTCCATTGTTAACCGGATGTGATACATATTTTAACCTGTTAAGTGGTTATACGGATATATAGTATTTCGGGGAATGGGGCATTGGGGATGGGAATGGGGCATTGGGCATGGGGCATCGGGTATAAAGCCTTTTTTTAATGGCTGAAACCATTCATTTTATTACTTATTTCTGCTTCTTTCTTCTTTTTGCTCTAATTTACTTGTCATCCCATAATATTGGCTTCCTTAGTCACAGCAGACGGAAAGCAAAATATTTCTCAAAAAATGTAAGATAGCTCTAAAATTCAGATATAATCCTAACGGTATAGGTAAAAATCAAACAAAAAATCAAGTACACCATATTCAAATATCAATTCTGACTTTCAATTTCAGGGCTAGGGGCATCTGCAAACGAATTGAATTGCTGTAAAAGCAAGTCGAACACTAAGCTAAGAATCATGGATTTATAAGTATAACTTGTTTTTCCGTAAAACTGCTTGGCGAGTTTCGGCAACACATCGGCATTTTAAATTATTCGCATTTTGCTAACGACCAAATTTGGGGCGATTTTTTTATGTGTTGTCAACTCATCAGGGGAATAGAAGCAATGTCGATTTTAGATATCAATAATTTTAAAAATACCTACAGTCACAAAGACTCGGTTAACTTTTCAGCCCCCGATGATACCTATAAATTTAAGATTACTGAACAGAGCAATCTGAACATATCATTTTCTGGTTTAAGCGCTCCTATAAACTGGCTACTAAAAGATAGCAATGACAAGATTTTATCCATAACACAACTCGATCCACTCGCTCCTCAAATCATCAATTTCAACAATCTAGGAATAGGCAACTATTCTTTAGAAGTTCAGCAAGCCGGTAGTGATACAAACTATAATATAACGATTGATTCTCTGACTGGCCTACCTTTTGAATCAGGTTTTTTTGATGTTCATCAGAAAACAGAAGTTGGTTTTGATTTGCTGCTGGATGGTGGCACATTCCAAGGTGAAATTGGGATGTTCAGCTTGGAGGGACTCGGAGCATTTAATCCCGATTCTGTGGAGTTTATTAAGGAAACCAGTCGGCGAATTATCAGCAATTCTTATTTGGGTCATGTGGTAATTTCTGACTTCAATCAAGGAGCTAAGTTTGATGCGGTTTTACCCTGGGAAGCTAACCAGAATTCTGGAGAATATAAAGGTGTTCAATACTTTAGTATGAGACCTGGGGATAAATTTGGGCTGATGCTGGTTCCGAATGGGACGGTACAAGAAGTGTTTAATAATCCCACTATCGGTAGTACGAAACGTCCTTTGTTTTCCCTGGCTAAGGCTAATCCATCTGAGGCTTTTCATGTAGGTCAAATAGCAGATGTGAATGAAAATGGCAATGTGTTTGTCATGGAAGATTTACGGGTGGATTTAGGGAGCGATCGCGATTATAATGACACTATTTTTCAAATCACGAATGCGACAGGAAAGGCGATCGCGCTCGATGAGGTGATCGAGCCTAAATTTGATTGGCGACCGAAATTACCAAATCTAGTTAAATACATTAATGATCAAATTAAAATAGCACCTAAAAATACAGCGCCTACTTCCTTACAATTCAATATCAAAGAATTTTACAATCCCCAGGATACAGTTAGTTTGACTGGTGCTAAGGTATATGATGCGGAAGGAATTAGTGACCTTAAGCAAGTAGCTTTTTGGCTCAAAAAAGATGAGGAGAATTGGCAAAAACTCAGCAATGATGCTGTGAATTTTACAGCGGATAGTGCTGGGTTTGCAGGTTTTGGCTACTCGCTGAATAACCTAGCAATTGGTGATTATCAATTAACTGCGATCGCCTATGATAAAACAGGTGATTCTAGCACTGTGGTGACTAAAGAATTTACAGTCAAAAATCCTGAACCGATAGTTACGCCAACTCCAACTCCAACTCCAATACCAACACCGACTCCGACTCCAACTCCAACTCCAATACCAACACCGACTCCGACTCCAACGCCAACTCCAATACCAACACCGACTCCGACTCCAACGCCAACTCCAATACCAACACCGACTCCGACTCCAACGCCAACTCCAATACCAACACCGACTCCAACGCCAACTCCAATACCAACACCGACTCCGACTCCAACGCCAACTCCAATACCAACACCGACTCCAATACCAACTCCGACTCCAACACCAACACCGACTCCAACACCAACTCCGACTCCAACACCAATAAATACAGCACCAAAAGATTTGCAATTTGAGAGTTCAATTACCTACACGGTGGGAGACAAAATTAGTTTTACGGGTGGTAAAGTTTACGATGCTGATGGTGTTGACAACCTGAAAAGTGTAGAGTTTTCGGTGCAAAAGGAAGGCGGTGCATTGATTAAGGTTAATAATGTTGAAACTTTCACGGCTGATGGCCTTGGATGGGGAAGTTTCAGCTATTCTTTGCCGGATTTGGGTGCTGGGAAGTATGAGGTAAAGGCGATCGCCTATGATAAAGCAGATGCACTCCAACACCGACTCCAATAAATACAGCACCAAAAGACTTGCAATTTGAGAGTTTAACTACTTACACGGTGGGAGACAAAATTAGTTTTACGGGTGGTAAAGTTTACGATGCTGATGGTGTGGACAACCTCGCCAAAGTAGAATTTTCCCAAAGGAAGGAAGGCGGAGAATGGATGAAGCTTAGTAATGTTGAAACTTTCGTGGCTGATGGCCTTGGATGGGGAAGTTTCAGCTATTCTTTGCCGGATTTGGGTGCTGGGAAGTATGAGGTAAAGGCGATCGCCTATGATAAAGCAGATGCCCAACACCAATACCGACTCCAATACCAACTCCAACACCAATACCAACACCAACACCAACACCAACACCAATACCAACTCCAATACCAACTCCAACACCGACTCCAATACCAACTCCAACTCCAATACCAACTCCAATACCGACACCGACACCAATACCGACACCGACACCAATACCGATTCCAACACCGACACCGACTCCAAAGAATACAGCGCCAAAAGATTTACAATTTAGAACTTTACCTCTCTATACCAAGGGTGAAAAAATTAGCTTTAGTGGCGCTAAGGTTTTTGATGATGAAGGAGTCAGCGATATTGCTAAAGTCGATTTCTGGTTCCAAAAAGAAGGTGGTGAGAAAATTGAAATCGCTAATGATGTTACTGAATTCACCACTGATAGCGATGGGTTTGGTAGATTCAATTTTAGTGATAATTTGACCAGTTTAGCACCGGGTCGTTATCAATTGTCGGCGATCGCCTATGATAAAGCAGGTAATGCTAGTCCACTATCGAGTCAAAGGTTTGCGCTGATTAGCGATCCGGGTGCAGATGGGTTGTCTGATGAAGTCAGATTGGCGATCGTAGGTGCTGCAAATCTCGACAGCTACACACCAGAAGCTTTGGCTGAAACAAAGGAGTGGGTTGTTTGGGTGACACCTGGACAGTCTTCACAGCAGTTAGCAGCTAGTATTGGTGCTACAAATCAGGGGGATACTGGCCACATTCCCAACACTTTTATCTGGGAATTTCCAAAGGAAATCGCTCCGAAAGATGTGGCGGCTCAGCTAGCAACAATCGGAGGAGTAGAATATGCTTACCCGCAGGTGCCCGTTAGCTTAAGGTTGTTGTACGAACCGAAGGATACATTATACAAGGAACAATGGAATTTACAGAATGCGAAAGCTCCCGCAACTTGGGATGTAATTAATCCTGCAACTTCTCAAACAGTGCGAGGAAGGGGCGTAACTATTGGGATTGTTGATGATGGTTTGGAATACAAACACCCAGATTTAGTAAATCGGTACAACCCGAATTTGAGTTGGGATTTTACTGACAAAGATAGCGATCCTTCGCCAACATCCACAACTACATTTTTAGCGGATCTTTCCAAGCCAAAAGTTAATAGTTGGAGTAGTATCAACTTCTCTCTTCCTGTGAATTTGACAGGAATGGTAAAAGATGTTCGGGCTAGCTTCGATTTCAGTCAATCTTTGCCACCTAATTTGCCCAAACCTGAAGAGTTGCAAGTATTTCCCTACAGTCATGACGTAGATGCGTTCACTCGACATGCTTCTCGACGTGCTTCTTTTGGTGTAGGATTGCGGTGGCCTGGTCTGTAATGATTTGAAATTCACGCAAAAAATCAACCTTAATTTTACTGGAAATAGCTCCCAAAGTTTCATCCTAAATCAATTTAATGGAGGTTATGCAGGTGGGAATTGGCAATTAGAAATTAATAATTCCAGCACATATGAGTATGATGCGGACGAAATGCGCCAGCTTAGTCAAGAACTGTTGAAACGCTGGATATTACAAATTAACACTGCCCCCTAACAGAACCGCAGTTGCTGGGATTGCAGTAGCCAGTAAAAAAAATGGCGAAGGGATCGCTGGTGTAGCTTCTGAAGCGAAATTAGAAGGGCTGCGACTATTTGGTAACACCGAGTCGCCTCGATCGCATATTTTTATTTTGTAGTATTTCTAGGTAAGCGGGTATAATTAACATTTAAGGGAACGCGCCCGATCGAAAAGTAAAATTTCCAACTCGTATTATTAAGGGAGATAAACAGATGGCTAAAAAAATCGATAAAAATTCTCGCAAGGATGTTGTGAACAACCGCAGTCAAGTTTACAACGATCGCGCTTATAAACTAACTTTTGACTCACTCACTGGCTTTCCAATTGAATCGGGTTTTTTCTCAGCGCGGAAACCTGAACAAGTTAGTTTTGACTGGTTATTAGATGGTGGAAGTAAGCAGAATGGTGGCAGTCCATCGCCAACATCTACAACTAGCTTTGCAGCGAATCTCTCACAACCAACAGTCAAGAGCTTGAGTAGTATAGACTTGTCTATGCTTGCGACTTTGAGAGGTATGGTAACAAATGTTAATCCTAACTTCGATTTAACCCAATTACTGCCACCTAATTTACCAAAACCTGAAGAGTTGCAAGTATTTCCGTACAGTCATGATGTAGATGCGTTCACTCGACATGCTTCTCGGCGTCGTTCTTTTGGAATAGGAGTATGGTTTCCTGGTATGTGATGATTTGAAATTCACGCAAAAAGCCAACCTTAATTTTAGTGGAAATAGCTCCCAAAGTTTCATCTAGATCAATGTAATGGAAGTTATGTAGGTGGGAATTGGCAATTAGAAACTAAAAATGCCAACCCATATGAGTATGATGCGAACGAAATGTGCCAGCTTAGCCAAGAACTGCTGAAACCCCACATTCCGCACCCCCAACTGGGCACATACGCGGATTGAGGGGCTCGCTGGTGTAGCTCCTGAAGCGAAATTAGCAGGACTGCGATTTGGTAACACCGAGTCGCCTCGATCGCATATTTTTATTTTGTAGTATTTCTAGGTAAGCGGGTATAATTAACTTTTAAGGGAACACGCCCGGTTGAGAATCAAAATTCCAAACTTGTATTATTAATGGAGATAAATAGATGGCTAAAAAAAACCGATAAAAATTCTCGCAAGGATGTTGTGGGCAACCGCAGTCAAGCCTACAACAATGATACCGCTTATAACCTAACTTTTGACTCTCTCACTGGCTTTCCAATTGAATCGGGGTTTTTCTCAGCGCGGAAACCTGAACACGTTAGTTTGGACTGGTTATTAGATGGCGGAAATAAGCAGAATGGTGGCAGTCCATCGCCAACATCTACAACCAGCTTTGCAGCGAATTTCCCACAACCAGCAGTCAATAGCTTGAGTAGTATAGGCTTGTCTATGCTTGGGAATTTGAGAAGTATGATGACAAATGTTAATCCTGGCTTCGAGTTAAATCAATCTCTACCACCTAATTTACCCAAACCTGAAGAGTTACAAGTATTTCCGCATAGTTCTGACATAGATGCCTTCACTCGACATGCTTCTCGGCGTCGTTCTTTTGGTACAAGATTATGGTGGCCGGGTAGGTAAGCGGGTATAATTAACTTTTAAGGGAACGCGCCCGGTCGAGAATCAAAATTCCAAACTCGTACTATTAAGGGAGATAAACAGATGGCTAAAAAAACCGATAAAAATTCTCGCAAGGATGTTGTGGGCAACCGCAGTCAAGCTTACAACAATGATACCGCTTATAACCTAACTTTTGACT
>REAP01000011.1 GCA_004294385.1 Oscillatoriales cyanobacterium
ATGTACATTCATATTTACCGTGGGGTGGGGGCGGGTTTATTTGAATTGTTGGTCATTGTTATATATTGTTGGTGAACCCGCCCCTACGAATATTGAAATGGAGTTTTGTGAATCCCTAGACTCCGCCAAAGAAACCGGGTTTTTACCCAAATCTATCGGTAACACCGACAACCTCAAAAAAACCCGGTTTCTAAATCCCAAATCTCTGAATCCCTAGACTCTGCCAAAGAAACCGGGTTTTTACCCAAATCTATCGGTAACACCGACAACCTCAAAAAAACCCGGTTTCTGAACCCCACCACCAACCAACAACCACCAACTAAAAATCATGTACCCAGAAAGATTTTGGAGAAAACTACAAGGCGAAACAGTCAACAACCAATACTACCTCCAAGAATACCTAGGATGTGGAGCCTATGGAGCCGTATACAAAGCAGATGAAGTAATCAGAGACCAATTCATCAGGGAAATAGCAATCAAACTAATCGCCTTAGAAGAAGATGAAACCAAAGCCGAAAAACAACTAAACGAACTAAGAGCAGCAGCCAACCTGCTACACGAAAACATCATCCGTAGCTACACAGTAGGCTTCTGCGAAATCAAAGGAGACGAATATTTATTCATAGTCATGGAAATCGCCGCAATCACCCTAGAAAAAAAACTAAAAACCGGAAAACTCTCCATAACAGAAGCCAGAGAAATAGTCAAAGCCACAGCAGCAGTATTACACTACCTACACAATTTAAGTCCGCGAAAAGTCCACAGAGACATCAAACCAGCCAACTTGCTATATGCAGATAACAAATGGAAAGTATCAGACTTAGGACTGCTGCGAGAAATCGGCACCAACTCACTGAGAACCCAAGATAGGAGAGGAACACCATTTTATGCTCCCCCAGAATCCTACAAGGGAGTAGTAGGAACAGCATCGGATATCTGGTCACTGGGAATCATGACAGCAGAAATCCTGACAGGAAGTCTACCATTCACAGGAAAGACAGACGAAGAAGTAATGAAAAAAACCCTAGACGAACAGCCGGAAATAGACTGGTCAAAAATATCAGAACCATTCACGGCGATAGTCAGGGGATGTTTGGAAAAAGAGCGAGAAAATAGATGGACAGTAGAACAAGTATTGATAGCATTAGAACCAAAAAAATCGGTGGTTGAGCGAAGTCGAAACCCGGTGGTTGAGCGAAGTCGAAACCCGGTGGTTGAGCGAAGTCGAAACCCGGTAGTTGAGCCTTTCGACATTTCGACTGCGCTCGGTGCGCTGTTTCGCTCAAGGCCAATTACTCCAAACCCGGTAGTTGAGCCTTTCCCTTCGACTACGCTCAGGGTACAAATCCCACAAACTCAACCGACAAAACCAACACAAACCTTTCAATTCCAAGTAATCACAGTCAACGCCAGCGGAAAAACTATCAAAACAGAACCGCGACAAGCCGAATACTTTAGTGAAAACCTAAAGCGCGGAGTCAACTTAGAAATGGTACAGATTCCCGGCGGCACATTTATGATGGGTTCCCCAGCAACAGAATCAGGTAGATATGATAGGGAAAGTCCGCAGCATCGAGTTACAGTACCGACATTTTTTGCAGGGAAATACGCCATCACCCAAGCACAGTGGGAAGCAGTCATGGGAAATAACCCATCGCGCTTTGAACGTGAAAAACGTCCTGTAGAAAAAGTATCGTGGAATAATGCTGTCGCATTTTGTAAGAAACTCTCGCAAACAACTGGGAAAACATATCGCTTATTCAGTGAAGCTGAATGGGAATACGCTTGTCGTGCTGGTACAACTACCCCATTCCATTTTGGGGAAACTATTACCCCAGAATTAGTCAATTATGACGGAAGTAATCCCTATGGAAACGCCCCTAAAGGAAAGTACCGCCAAGAAACAACAGATGTGGGGAGTTTTCCACCCAATGCTTTTGGATTGTACGATATGCACGGGAATGTTTGGGAGTGGTGCAGTGATAAACGGCATTCTAACTATGATGGTGCGCCGACTGACGGGAGTTCTTGGGAAATTGGTCAAAATCATCATCGGCTGCTGCGCGGCGGTTCTTGGTACTACAATCCGAGGATTTGTCGATCGGCGATTCGCGACGGCAGCATTGCGCCGGACAATGACTACTTCAACATCGGTTTTCGTGTTGTGTGTGTGGCTGCGTGGACTTCCTAGCTCTTTACTTTTTTACCCTCTTGCGCTTTGCGCTCTTTTCTCTTTACCCTTTGTGCCGCAAGCGGCTCGATTTTTTTTTACAATAATGGGGTTTTTGGCATAGCCCTAGACGCAGAAACCGGGTTTTTTACCTAGATATTGAATCACACCATTAATTAAAATGAAAACCCGGTTTCTTGGCCATCACCCTAGTATTGGTTTCGACTTCGCTCAACCAGCGGTTATTAGTGTGGGTTTCGACTTCGCTCAACCAGCGGTTATTAGTGTGGGTTTCGACTTCGCTCAACCAGCGGTTCGACTTCGCTCAACCAGCGGTTAACTCTTGGCCATCGCCCTAAACCAAGAAACCGGGTTTTTTCCGAAATCTATCGGTGACAACCAAAAATCTGATAAAAACCCGGTTTCTGATCCGTGTTTGATACAATGTAAAATATTTTTAGTAACTTTAGTTTGGCTTTGGTCGGGGGAGAGGATTTCAATTGTCCAATCCGGGGCGATCGCAAACACATTTGCCACGCCACCATTTTCTTTACGGGGAATACGCTCCCAGGTGAATACTGTCACATCTGGAACGATCGCGCGATCGCCAAAAATGCACCGTAGTTCTGGAAATGCTCGCGCCACCTTTTGAGGTTTGAGATCAGCATTAGCAGCGCTTGTCAACTCGCCTTGAATGACACTGTGTTCTCCTTGAGGTATGGGTTTTTGAATGATTGCACCGTCAATGTACTCGCTGGCGAGTTTAGTTTCTGACATCTTCAGAAACTCTTCGAGTGTCAGAGATTTTGGCAGGGTTTGTACCATCCGATTTTACCTCTAAAATAGGAGTTTCACCTACTATTTTACCAACAATTGCTAAACTCGCACGGTTCTACTTACTTCTTTCTTCCGCTATACAGCAGTTCTCAAAAAAGTGAGGTATGCCCAATGCCCGATGCCCGATGCCCGATAATATAAGAGAGAGTTTTTGAGAGATTTGGGATTGAAAATACTTTGCCTCAGTAACGGTCATGGAGAGGATGCGATCGCCCTTCGCATCTTACGGGAACTGCAACAGCAGCCACATCCCCCAGAATTAGCCGTCTTTCCACTGGTGGGCGAAGGGCAGGCTTTCGCTCAACTCGAAAACGCCCCGGTCATCGGCCCGGTGCAGCGGATGCCTTCTGGTGGCTTTATTTACATGGACAGAAGGGAGTTGTTGCGGGATGTCAAAGGTGGGCTACTTCAGTTGACAATCGCTCAATTCAAAGCCATTCGGGCTTGGGTGCGATCGCACAACGACTCAGGAAATCAGAACGGGGTTATTTTAGCAGTGGGAGATATTGTGCCACTGCTGTTTGCTTGGCTGAGTGGCGCGCCCTATGCCTTTGTCGGCACCGCCAAATCCGACTACTATTTACGAGACGAAAACGGGCCTCTAGCTAGCCAATCAGGGGGCATTAGTTTGGAAGCTTGGTCGGGCTCAGTTTATTTGCCTTGGGAGCGCTGGTTGATGACTAGAAAGCGCTGTCGCGGTGTTTTTCCTAGGGATGCGTTGACCACGGAGACTTTGGAAAAGTTCGGAATTCGGGCTTACAATCTCGGAAATCCGATGATGGACGAACTGCAACCGGAAAACCCAGCCCCCGGTTTTTATGGAGATGACGCGGGGTTTGGGAAAAGGTCGCGATCGACCCTCGTCATCACCTTGCTACCCGGTTCTAGAGCGCCAGAAGCCTACGCTAATTGGCAGCTAATTTTAGAGGCAGTAGCCGGGATTTTGTCTACTTTTGGCGATCGCAAATTGTTATTTTTGGGAGCAATTTCCCCCGAATTAAATTTAGAAGCTTTGCGGTCTATTTTAGAATATTTCGGTTGGAATCAAGAGGGCAAAATTCTCACACAGCACCGAGAAGGAAGTATTTTGCGACCTCCTGTATCTCATCCCCAAGAAATGCAACAAGAGTCTCCTAATTTCCAATTACCTTTGACCTTTGTCCAGAAAAAGGCAACCATGATTTTGAGTCAGCACAATTTCAACGATTATTTGTACGAAGCCGATTTAGCCGTGGCGATGGCCGGCACTGCTACCGAACAATTTGTCGGTTTAGGAAAACCTGCGATCGCAATTCCCGGCACCGGCCCACAATTTAATCCAGCTTTTGCTGAAGCCCAAAGTCGTCTCCTAGGGCCATCTCTAATTTTAGTTAACAATCCCAGTGAAGTTGCTAGCGCCATCCAATTGTTGTTTCGAGAATCAGACAGGTTAGAACTAATTTATGAAAACGGTAAGCGCCGCATGGGAGAACCCGGTGCAGCGCGGCGAATTGCTAATTGTTTAATTGAGCGATTTGCAGACAGTTTGTAGTCAGGATTTTAGTCTTAATCTCTGCATCTTCTATGGTTTATTGGCTACCAAAACACCCGGTTCTCGCTGAATTGGCACCACATCTAAAATATCAGTTTGCGCGCAATACTTCAAATCTTCAATCACCCCTAAACGGAGGAGTCTCTGCCCATGACTAGCAGATTCCAGTAATTGATGTAATTGATTTTCCCACTGAAGATACAGCGCCATCGCTGCAAATACTTCATCGTTACCAGCAAAATCTGTAGCAGGAAGACCACTTTCTGTCAAGAGACTGTGGGCGATTGCCCCAGCACAAACAGTATCTTCCAGTGAATAACTTCCTTCCCAACCAGAACCAACTATCCCAATAGTTTCTGGCTGTTTCTTTAACAAGAAATCCACCACTGCTTTACGATTAATTAAAGCTGCTGTCAAAACTATTGGACAAGCTGCCACTCTTTGCAGAGCACGAGTACCATTAGTTGTACTAATGAAAATTCGCTTACCTCCGATGTTTTCCGGGGTACAATCGAGAGGAGAATTCCCCATATCAAATCCGTCAACTTTGCCACCACCGCGTTCTCCCGCGCGAATCCGCTTGTCTGCTGGCCATTTTTCACTCTCGGCCATCAGCTTATCTAAGTCGCTGAAAACTTGGACAGCTTCCGCCCCATTATTGAGGGCAGTTGCCATTGTCGTAGTCGCCCGCAGCACATCAACTGCGATCGCGCATACAGGCAAATTGTCCGTTGGGGTAAGTTCCGGGGTATGGTAAATAAAAAGTTTCACTTTGGGGCTACCTGCAATAAATCCTCATAGGCAATGATAATAGAAAGTGACACTCATATAGCCTTTCTCAGTTAGGTGAGGTACAGGGGAATGGGGAATCGGGAATTGGGAATCGGGAATCGGGAATCGGGAATTGGGAATGGGGAATCGGGAATTGGGAATCGGGAATGGGTCAGAATTATAAATGGTAGCTAACCCTCACTCAACTTACCAATTACCAATTACCAATTACCAATTACCAATTACCAATTACCAATTACCAATTACCAATTACCAATTTCCGTGACATCCGTTAAATCCGTTACATAATCCGTTGCCGAACTTCCTTCCCCCATATGTCAAATCAGCTCAATTCAAACCCCCCACACCCGATCATTAGCGCCCCCATTGGGCTTCTCGCAGGTTTCACCTATCCTGTGCGAGCTTTCACGCTACTTTCGCAAAATCCCAAGCTCTGGGGTTATGTATTGATTCCAGTCTTGCTAAATTTTATAATTGGTATCAGTCTTTATTTAGGCTTGCTATTTCCAAGTTTATCAGGAATAGACATTTTAGTTGCCGATTTATCTCTCCGGTTTAATACTTTAATCGCTGGTTTGCCAGCTTGGCTAAGCTTTCTCGCCGTGTTAACACTCGTTTTTGGCTGGCTGCTGCGAATCCTGTTAGTAGCAGGACTTTTGCTAATAATTGGATTTTTGTTAGTGCAGTTTGGGGTGATTTTAGGTTCCCCTTGGTACGGTCAATTGTCGGCACAGTTGGAACTACTGCGAAACGGCCAATTGCCAGCAGAAGAGCCGATGAATTTGAGTAGTATTTTTCAGGATATCAAAAGAGCAATCGCTTTTGAATTCAGAAAATTGCAGCTTTTGTTGAGCTTTGGAATACCCCTACTATTGCTGAATTTCATCCCTGGTGTCGGCTCTATTGTTGGGACTCTGGGAGGCATAGCTTTGGGAGCAACTCTTGTTTGTTTCGATTTTTTAGATGCACCTTTGGAGAGACGCCGGCGACCTTTTCAGGAGAAGTTAGAAATAATTCGAGGTAGTTTACCAGCTAGCGGAAGTTTTGGTTTGGTTTGTTTTGGTTTGGTGAGTATTCCGTTGTTGAATCTGTTGGCGATTCCGCTATGTGTGACTGCGGGGACTTTGTTTTTTTGCGATCGCATTTGGCCGACTCACTTTGCATCACAGGAACAAACTAGCGATACAGCAAGTCAGATCAGCAATTGAAAAATATCAATAAATAATCAATCGGAGAAACTCATGTACTTAAAATATGAAGATATCAGAAGAGTCAGTGTAGAAATTACCTCCCGGTGCAATGCAGCTTGCCCGCAATGTCCCCGCACCGACAACCCGATTTTGCCAGCAGCAGAATTAAAGATGGATGATATAGAGAGAATTTTCCCAAAAGAGTTTTGCTCTCAGTTGGATTTGATATATATGTGTGGCAACTATGGCGATGCTATGACTAGCAATACCACAATTCCCGCGATCGAATATTGGCACCGCATGGGAGTTCCTCAAGTTGGGCTTTATACTAATGGTAGCGGACGCAATCCCGACTGGTGGCAAGCCCTGGCAAAGGCGATGACAGGAGAAAACGATAGCGTAACTTTTAGTATCGATGGCTTGGCTGATACTAACAGTATCTACCGCAAAAATACCAACTGGGATCGGATAATGCAGTCGGTTAATGCCTTCATTCAAGCTGGCGGAAAAGCTGTCTGGCATTACTTGATTTTTGAACACAACCAACATCAAGTAGAATCAGCTCGTGCTTTAGCAGAAGAATTAGGATTTGCCGAGTTTGTACCGAAAGCAACTTCTCGTTTTGTGGCGCAAGAACTGTTTACAAAACAGTCCGTAAATCAACAGGATCAGCAGGCAGAAAACTTGCAGGTGAAAGCCAAGATCGATCGCCCAAATCAACCACCAACAACTAACCTCTCAGCCCCTCAAAATCAAGCACAGACGGCTGTTGAGTTGCACCAACAAGCGGAGGACTGTTTGAAACAAGGACAGCTCTCAGAGGCGATCGCAGCTAGCCAACAAGCCCTAAAAATTCAGCCTAATTTTGCAGCAGCTTACAAAACTTTAGGCAACGCTGTTCAAGGCCTGGGGCGGATGCAAGCAGCAGCAGACTGTTACGCCAAGGCACTGCAAATTCAGCCTAATTTTCCCGAAGTCTATGCTAATGTCGGCAGTCTTTACGCTCAACAGCAACAGTGGCAGCCAGCTAGTGCTTATTACCAAAAGGCGATCGAGCTTAAACCCAATTTTGCCGGCGCTTATCGCAATTTAGCTAAAGTATTGACGCAGTTGGGACAACCAGAAAAAGCCAATTATGCTTGGTGTCAAGCTATAGCTATCGAAACATCTCAAGCATCAGAACCAACTCAGCCTATCCCATCAAATCCAGCCAGCAAAGAACTCCAACCCCCATCCCTGGAACAATATCAAAATCCACAGGGAGAGCAATTTCTGCAAGCTGTAGAAACTTACGGCGGCTTAAATAATTACTACCGAAATGTAGAAATTAGTTGTCAAACTCAAGCTAGTAAAGATATTTTCATCAGCTTTGAAGGGGAACTCTGGCCTTGCTGTTGGGTAAGTCATACTAAATACGCTATTTATAATGATACTTACAGACCGCAGATGTTAGCTTTACTTGAAAAGTATGGAAATGACTTTAATTCTCTCAGAACTCAATCAGCAAAAGATGCTCTGGAAAGTGATTGGTTTCGCCAAGACCTCACAGCCAGTTTTTCCTGTTCCAAAAGGTTGGATGTTTGCGCTCATGAATGTGGTAAAACTTTCAATTCCACGGGTTCGCAGTATATTTAAGAAGGAAGTTAGGCAAAGGATTTTGTAACGAATATAACGGAGGTGAACCAGAAGGAAACGCCGGACTCAATTGGTTGATTGTTAAACATTTTGTTGAAATATCCCAATTTCAGCTATAATAAAGAAAAGACTCCAAAACCACGAGGACTAAAAGTGGAAATTCTAGACATTAAACACGGTATTCAAACATTGTGCGATCGCCTGGGTAAAACTCAGGACTATCTTTGACATCCCCGCACTATCCGCTAAAATCCAAGACTTAGAGCAAATTGCAGCTCAACCAGCTTTTTGGGACGACCAAAACCAAGCCCAAGAAACCCTCCAAGAACTGAACGACTTCAAATCTCATTTAGACCAATACCACGGCTGGCAAACGAGTTTAGAAGATGCTAGAGCTATCTTAGAATTGCTAGAGTTAGAAGCAGATGAATCTTTATTTCAAGAAGCAACATCGAGTCTTTCTCAGTTAACCCGCGACCTCGATTCCTGGGAACTCCAACAATTGCTATCGGGACCCTATGACCAAAGTGGAGCCGTTTTGACAATTAACGCCGGTGCCGGTGGTACTGATGCTCAAGATTGGACGGAAATGCTGATGCGGATGTACACGCGCTGGGGAGAAAGTCAAGGTTATAAGGTACATTTAACCGAAATTTCTGAGGGAGAGGAAGCGGGTGTTAAATCTGTGACTTTGGAAATTGCCGGCCGCTATGCTTACGGTTATTTGCGATCGGAAAAAGGCACTCACCGCTTAGTCAGAATTTCGCCTTTCAATGCTAACGACAAGCGTCAAACCAGTTTTGCAGGTGTCGAAGTGATGCCAATTCTCGATCGCAATGTAAAGCTGGACATCCCAGAAAAGGATCTAGAAATCACCACTTCCCGCGCTGGCGGCAAGGGCGGGCAAAATGTTAACAAGGTAGAAACCGCAGTCCGCATTGTTCACATTCCGACTGGTTTAGCCGTGCGCTGTACCGAAGAACGCAGTCAGTTACAAAACAAAGAAAAAGCTTTGACATTGCTCAAGTCTAGGCTATTAGTGATTGCGAAGGAACAGCGGGCTTCGGAAATTGCCGAGATTCGGGGCGACATGGTGGAGGCGGCTTGGGGCCAACAAATTCGCAATTATGTTTTTCACCCATACCAAATGGTCAAGGATGTGCGGACTGGAGTGGAAACAACTGCGATCGCCGATGTGATGAATGGCGAATTAGACCCGTTTATTCAAGCTTACCTCCGTCAGGAAAATCAGTTGGTCGAAAATTAAGCCCGAAATGAAGCTAGCAAATCAATTCAAGGTTCCACAACCAAAGAAATTAACTGAAGAGTAAGATTTGCGATCGCAGCGGATTTAGTGTACTATTGCAGTTTTGGGCGATCGCGCTGCCAGAAATCTTGATACCATGAAATTTGATCTAACAAACACTAAGGAGAAAGAATGACCCAAGTTGTAATCGGCGAAAACGAAGGGATTGAGTCAGCCCTACGACGGTTCAAGCGACAAGTTTCCAAAGCAGGGATTTTCCCCGACATGAGAAAGCACCGCCACTTTGAAACCCCGTTGGAAAAGCAAAAGCGCAAAGCGATTGCTAGAAGAACTAAAAGACGCTTCCACCGCAACAACAAACCCTAGAATTAGGGGCCAATTAATTCGGCAGATACAATTCCTTGGGCTTCTAATACCGCAGCGACTCGGAGAATCACCGCTTCGCTGTAGGGAGCACCAATGATTTGTACCCCCAAAGGCAAAGCCCCTGGGCGCTGTACGGGGACGCAAAGTACAGGTAAGCCAATAAATGATAGGGGTTGGGTGAACAGTCCGAGATTGGGACGCACTCTTGTTTCTTGTCCGGCTATGACCATTTTCTCCACGCCAATTAAAGGGGCAGCAATCGGGGTGGCGATCGTAAATTGTCTAAATGCAAGTTTGCACCTTCGCAGGCGGTGATGATAAATGCAGCAGCCCGCGCGCGATCGGATTCCGGTATACTGACAGTCGCAAGCCCCCCAATTTTCGGGGGGTTTGTTGTTGCTTTTTCCGCCTCTATACCACAATTAAGCACATTTGTCAAGGCTCTTGCAACTATTTCTATCGAATTTTTCAGCATCCGCGATCGCACTTTCAGCCATGACATTAGTAAAACAATTAAAAGCTCGATCAGCAACAGCAATCCGTTCCAAAGCAGCACTAACTGCCACAGTAGCCGTAATTTTACCACTTTTAACCGCCGTCGCCGTAGCAACCGCATCCGCTTTATCCAAAAAAACATCTGCGTTCATCTGCGTTAATCCGCCCTCATCTGCGGTAAAAAATCTAAGGTTCAAACACCGGCGCGACTTCTACTTCTGGGGGTAAAGGGAATTCGGTAACGAGTTGGGCGATCGCCACTATCCTCTCGAAGTTTACCACAACACCGGGCCGATGTTCTGGGTGTAAGGGTAAGTTTATCAGTTCCGCAGTGCGATCGACATATTCTTCTATATTAATCATAGTCCATCCCAAAAAAACATCAGCGTTCATCCGCGTACATCTGCCCTCATCTGCGGTTAAAATCTAAGATTCAGAGATAAGTGCGATCGATTATTGTATTGTAAGGGCGATCGGGCGATCAGTTATTTTCGAGCAGTTTTTTGTATTCCTCGGATTGTCTGATATCATCTAAAAGTGATATAGGTTCATTTGGTCGATCGGGACAGAACTCTATACATATATCAATAACAGGTTTATTATACTTTAATAATCCGTCATTTTCAAAATAGCCATCTACGACTCTTCCCTGCACTCTCACTGTTCCTTCCTGCCATCCTCCAAAACCTACTTTAAGAAGTTTACAATTTACTGCGTCACCTTTCCATTGAATTTCACTGCTGGTAAAACGTACTGAATCGACCGAAATACTACTTACATCTGATTTTATAACTTGACACAAATGGTTTTTTCCCAGGGAATCACAGTTAACATTAACTAAAAACTTTCTCTCAAAATCTCGACTAATTTGCTCTTTAAATCTACTTACTGTAAATGTATTATTGTTGTCGAACAACAAAACATCATCATCGCGGTCTAATATCTCATAGCTTCTATTGATTTCAACTTTTTCGTCCATTTTATTTCACAAATTTCTGCTGCTTTATATTTGATACCATTTGAAGCTATCTGAGTCAAGCTGGCCAACAAAATCAATTGACTATCGCACTTTGCCAACTCAAACACTAACAGTTTCCCGCAATTTCTCAACAGCAAAATCCAACGGAGGCAAATCAAAATCCTCAGCATCCATCAATTCCTTAACCTGATCAAAAATCTCAACCTCCGCCTCTTCCTGATCCGTCAACTTATCATAAAAATAAGGATCGGTAAACCACTGTTCAAACGCTATCATTAACAAGCCATTAGGCGAAAGTTCAAACTGCCAATACTTAGAAACCCTTTTGTCAACTACCTCAAACATCGGTGCCGGATTATGGATGGGATAATAGCTGTAATTATCGTCGCAGATATAGTACCAAATAGTTCCTTTCCATTCTCGGATAGCGTAAACAACATATTCCTTGCCTATAGTTAGTGATAACTCAACTGTTCTAGTGTAACCGCGTGGGGGATCTATATAATTTTCAGGAAGAGATGCACCAGTCTTAGAAATACAACGAATTTTCATAACTTGATTACCTACAGATTTTTAGGAGCAATTTTGGGATACTGTCGCTTGAACTTAAACTCCACCTCTTGAAAAGTCTGACTGTTCCGAAACCAATGGACTTGTACAGAATATCCATTAACTTCAAAAGCCTCAATACTGGTCATTTTATCCCAATCTTCAGAATTCCCGCCATAAAAAGCAACAAGTCTCGGTGCATCCCCCAACAGTTTATCTGTACCGCAATGAATTACTATGCAATTACCAGCCTTAGCATCTTGCAGGAGCAATTGCTCTGGTAAATTTCTCGGAGTCTCATCTGGAATAGCACCTTGATTCATAGTGTAACAGTTTCAGATGTTGCTCAAATAATGATTATGCCCTATGTATTGTGCCATCCACTCTTTCAAACGAGAAAATATCAGACAATTTCTAATTCCAGATTATGACTTATTACAAAATCATGGCTGAAGTGGTCAACCACATTAGTATCGCTCAATTCCAGATTGTAAAAATCAATAAAATCCGCATCAAAATAAGGCCCAGCGTGCCAAGTCCCCACATCTAACTTGATAAAACAATTGCCCGGAATCCGAAAAGCAACAATATCCTCTAAACTCGGTTTATCGCTATCCCCAGGAGGTGCAACAGCCATCAACCAATCCTTCCCCTCCAGAGAACCCAAACACTGCGTACATTTAACGTGTCGCGTGATTTTACCAAACTTGCGACCTTTCTCGTGCAACCGCATAATGTAAAATCTAGGAATGCCATTTTGCAAATTCAACAGAGCATCCTCAGCATCAAAAGACTTACCATCAACACTCGCAGAGATAACTTGACCATAACTCCGAAAATTCTCCGGTGTCACCCATTGCGCCAATAACCGCTTAGTCGAAATTGATTCACTCATAAATCCCTACAGAAATTACGCATCTTCCCTTCATCTTCTTCCTCTCTTCCTTAGCGCCCTTCGCGTCTTCGCGGTTCGTTAAATAGACTTCAATAATTAGCATTACAATCAAACTCAGCACACCGCTGCAAAAACCGAGCCGGAATATCAGGCCGAGCACCCCAATGCAAGTGCAAATAAGCAGCATGAACTTGATAAACCCCCCAGCCTTCACCAACCGGCTCAACTTCCCCCCGCTTCCCATATCTCCAACTGTGATAAACTGGATTAGTCGGTTCTACAGTCAAGTGCGATCGATGAAACTCATGTCCCCAAACCTCATCTCCCGCAACTAACACACAACTATCCCTCACCGCCACAGTTTCTCGGTATCCCAAAGTCAAACGCTTTCCCATTTCAGCAGTAGAGTTCAATATTCCAACCCCTTGCCAAGAATTGCCATCAAAGTCTACAATAGAATCGCACAAGTACATCAAACCCCCACATTCCGCATAAGTCGGCATTCCTGAAACGATCGCACTTTTGACAGCATCTCGAATCACCACATTACCACTCAATTCCTTCGCAAAAACTTCCGGGAAACCGCCGCCAAAATATAACCCTTGCACATTGTCAGGAAACACAGCATCATCAAGCGGACTCCAAAATACTAACTCCGCACCTAACTCCTCTAATAAATCAAGATTGTCCTGATAGTAAAAATTAAAAGCCCGATCGCGCGCCACTGCAATCCGCACCCCAAATTTCCCATCCAAACTGTTGACAACATCATCCTTTTCAGTTATAATTGCCGAAGGGAGACTGTATCTACCCAAAAGTTGCTCAGACCCCTCACCCCCCCCATTTGAAGTAGCAGCAAGCATTGGCAAAAGTTTTTCCCAGTCAAAAGCAACCGCAGCTAAATCAGCCAATTTATCGATCGCAGCCTCAAGATTCGGCAACTCCTCAGCCGGAATTAGGCCTAAATGGCGATCGGGAATAGTCACAGCCTCATCCCGTCGCAGCACCCCTAAAATAGGTAAATCCAGCGGTTCCAGAGCATTGGTAAGCAACTCTAAATGTCGATCGCTCGCCACCCGATTCAACACCAAACCAGCGAAATTAAGATTTTTGTCAAAAGAGCGAAAACCATGTGCGATCGCAGCCACAGAACCAGATAGCCGGCTGCAATCTATCACCAACAGTATCGGCAAATTCAGCAAAGCAGCAACATGAGCCGTAGAAGCAAACGAAAAATCATAATTGAACTCTTCCTTTCCTTCTTCCTTCTTAACATCCGTTACATCCGTTACAAAATCCGCTGCCGAACCCTTCTTCCTTCGACTCACACCATCAAATAGTCCCATCACCCCTTCAACTAAGGCACAATCAACATCTTGAATATGACGCAAAAAACATTTTTGCACGTAAGATTCAGAGGTCAATATCGCATCTAAATTCCGACAGGGGCGGCCAGTCACAAAAGCATGAAACATCGGATCGATGTAGTCTGGGCCTACCTTAAAAGACTGAACATTCAAGCCGCGACGGATTAAATAAGCTAAAAGGGCGATCGTTACAGTCGTCTTTCCGGCACCGCTACGTTCGCCCGCAATTACTAAAGCCATAGTTCTAGATTATTCACAAAGAATACATATTTAACGAACCGCGAAGACGCGAAGGGCGCGAAGGAAGAAAAGAGAAGAAGAAGCAAAAGAAAAATCATAATTGAACTCTTCTTTTCCTTCTTCCTTCTTAACATCCGTTACATCCGTTACAAAATCCGCTGCCGAACCTTCTTCCTTCAATTAGCTAACTTTAGCAATTGAGCCGTGACTGCCAAACTTTCTTCGTAAAGCACGTCGCGGCCCCAACTCTGTAAATGCTGTCCCAGCAACTGTTCTGTCACCTGATCTAATAGGGGAGTTACTTGGTTAAAGCGATCGGTTTGAGCACCGCCCTTCGTTTCCATCCGCATACAGCCGCCGTCTTCCGAACACAGTACCGTACCACAGTCAGCATTCTCGTTTGTAGAATTCAAACGCAGAGCAATCAAATCCCCAGGTACATCGCCTGTATCAGCAGTTGGAATCGCAGCTAATTCTGCTTCGATTACCCGCTCATCAACACCGGCGAATTTAATCCGTTTGATTTGGTAATCGCCTTCTTCCTGCTTGAAAGCAACCGGACGCCACTGAAGCCGACTCGCCAGCCAGCCCAAATACATCAGCGCTTGAGTGGAATTACCACGTTCGTAATCGATCGTCACCCGATCGATTTCCCGAATTGCCACACGGCGTCCCGGCGGATCGAAAGCCTCAGCAGCCAACTCCTGCCACGCAGCCAGTCGGCGCCAATTCAGATCTGCGATCGGAATTCCCTCCTCAATCAAACTTTGCATCAACAGCAATTCAGCCTGGGGTTCACTAAAACAGCTAGAGTCAATAATTACAGAACTGCTAGTCGCGGCCAACCGCTGGAATAAATCGCGATCGGCATCGGGAGTCGCTTTCCACCATAGCAGAGTCGGCAAATCGGCGATCGTCAATGCTGTTACGATACCGCTCACCCGTTCCAGAGCAGCTTCCGTACCCCGGAGCGTAATGTACTCGCAACAGATCAAATTGCCACTGCCGCCCTTATGAACCGGACAATAAGCAGCCACTTGAGCCTGGACGCCCGTATCTTCCCCCGCCGTCGGACACAGAGCAATAATCCGGCAGGGATTAGCCGCCACGATCGCGTCGGCTACAGCCGAACCACCTGAACCGAAACCCGTTGGACCCAACTTGCTGCCATTTGAATTTTTGCGAGCCACTTCCTCCCGCAAAGTCGCCAGCAATTCAGCATTAGGTTTGCCAGTTCTCGGCAAGCCGTAAGCTTTTTGAGCAGCCCTGATACTGGATGCCGTCATGGGCCCGGTAATACCATCGATCGGACCATCATAAAAGCCGACATCCGCCAATAACCGTTGAGTTTCTTCGGGTTCGTAGACTACAAAAGTAAAAGTTGTGGCTCTAGTGGCGATCGTCCAATCATTCTGAGACCCAGATTCTCTGTAGCTTTCCCAAATTCGACCTAATTCGGCCTCTATTTGGTCGATCGAAACATCTTTAGGACTTTGCAACGAAACTAGAGGTGGAGCTTTCATCGGTGTCATAATCATCGGTTTTTTCTCCTTTTTTATTTGTCAGTTGACTGTTGACTGTTGACTGTTGACTGTTGACTGTTGGCTGTTGGCTGTTGGCTGTTGACTGTTGACTGTTGGCTGTTGGCTGTTGGCTGTTGTTATTAGTTACCGATGCCCCATGCCCCATGCCCCATGCCCCATGCCCCATGCCCCATGCCCCATGCCCCATGCCCAATAACTCTTAAAGTCTTCGCCACTTACGGCCGTCTCGATTAATTAACAATTCTGCCTCCGCAGGCTCCCAAGTACCAGCTTCATACTGAGGCACCAGGGCGGGATCGCTCGGTGCTTCCCAGGCCATCAACGCCGGTGTCACGATCCGCCAAGCTTCTTCCACTTCATCAGAACGAGTGAACAAAGTTTGGTCGCCCAACATACAATCAATTAACAGGCGATCATAAGCATCTGAAGAAGTCACCCCAAAGGAAGAACCATAACTGAAATCCATATCCACCGTCCGCGTCCGCAAATCCGGCCCCGGCATTTTCGCCTCAAACCTCAGCGAAATCCCCTCATTGGGATGCACGCGCATGGTCAAAACGTTAGGAGTAGTTTGTTGAGCCGCAGACTGAAAAATCATCAGGGGTACCTCGCGAAACTGAATCGCAATTTCACTGACTTTTTTCGGCAACCGCTTTCCGGTGCGTAGGTAAAAAGGCACTCCCTGCCAGCGCCAGTTGTCGATCGTAAACTTCATCGCTACGAAAGTTGGAGTCATGGATTCAGGATTGACTCCTGGTTCGGTGCGGTATCCGGGAACTGGTTTGCCCTTCATCCAGCCTGCCGAATACTGTCCGCGAATCGCAGAATTCTCTAAATTCTGTAAGTCAGCTAAGCGTGTTGCTTGCAGAACTTTCATCTTTTCGGTACGGATGCTATCAGCATCTAGGGAGTTTGGCGCTTCCATCGCTGTCAGACAGAAAATCTGCATCAAATGGTTTTGCAGCATATCCCGCAAAGCCCCAGAGGATTCGTAGTAACCCGCTCTATCTTCTACGCCGACTGTTTCTGCCACGGTAATTTGTACGTGATCGACAAATTGGCGGTTCCACAGGGGTTCAAAAATCGCATTGGCAAACCGAAAAACCAGGAGATTTTGAACAGTTTCTTTGCCCAAATAATGGTCAATCCGGTAAACTTGCTGTTCTTGACAAACTTCCTGGACTACTCGATTGAGAGCTTTTGCCGAGTTCAAGTCGCGTCCGAAGGGTTTTTCAATAACTAAGCGATGTTTGATCGGGTCTGCCAGCATTTTAGCCGCACCCAATTGCCGAATCGCTTCGGGAAAGAAGTTAGGGGAAACCGAAAGATAAAATATATGGTTTCCACGAGTTCTTCTTTGTTGGTCGAGTTCCCCTAGCAAATCTTTGAGTTTTTGATAGCTTTCGGGGTTATCAATATCGCCCGGACAGTAGAACAAACCTTGAGCAAAGTCTTGCCAAAATTCTTCATTCCCAATCCCGCCACCAAATTCTTCAATCCCTTCGCGCATTTGCTCTCGGAAGTAATCGTGACTCCAAGGGCGACGGGCTACTCCCACCACGGTAGTTTCCGGTGGTAAGCGTCGATCGCGCTTCATCTGATAAATTGCTGGTACGAGTTTGCGCCCTGTGAGATCCCCGGAGGCTCCGAAGATGACCAGGATTTGTGGTTCCGGCACTCGTTCTTTTCGCAAACCGACGCGCAGCGGATTTTCAAGTATCGTTACCATTTATTTTCCTTTTGCTTCTAGTGCTGTTAATCTTGCCAGTACCGCGTGATAGTTTGCGGTCATTTCTGCTAGTTCCTGGGTTAAAGAGTTAATCTGTCCTTCGTATTCAGCTTTGATTTCCTCTCTAACTTCCGCCCGGATTTTAACCCTTTCAGCAGCCAGTCTGACTTCCCAATCTCGATCGCGCTGTAGCAGTTCAGCTTTTAACTGCCTGTTTTCGGCTCGAAGTTGCTCCATTTCCAAAGCCACAGCAGCAGCACGCCGATCTCTTTCTCTGTTTTGTTGTCGGATTTCTTCTCTAAGTCGCTTATTGTCCGATCGCAACTTCTCCAATTCAGAATCAGTATCTTTAGGAGATCGACCACTTCCTAGGGATGGAAATCGCTGATCAACCAAGCGCTGAACTGCTGCACCAGTGGGCATACCATTGGGCGATGATTCTAGAGCCTCTTGCCAGATTTCGAGTTGCAGTTCTGCGGGCAGTCCCTTTAGTGGACGGATTTGATATTCTTTGACAAGGGAATTGTGTACGTTCGTACACAAATTTTCCATAATCTCAGCCGCATCAATAAACTGATAAGCTCTTCGTTTCGTGATTCCCCACTTTTCCTGACAATAAGCCTCAAAAGTCTTGTGGGTTTCCCGGTACAGTTTCTGTTCTCGAATTTCCTCAAGGGCTTTGCCGACTTCGTAAAATGTCTGAAGTCCATGTTCCACAATGAATTCCAGTTCTTGAAGCCTCGCCCGTTCCGGGATATCCAGTTGGGCTTTGCTGTCCTCGCTTTGTTCAATGGTATGAGTTGATAACATAAAATTTCCTTTCTTCCGATCACGCTCAAAAATCAAGGATTGGGAATTTGATATTTTTTGACAAGGGAATTGTGTACGTTCGTACACAAATTTTCCATAATCTCGGCCTCGTCAATAATTGGAGACGGACAATTTCTCAGGAATCAAGAGCCAAAATGATTATGTATTATGACTCCTGAGAGTTTCTGCCCTTACCGATACCAAATTGGCTGACTACACAGGTGAGAGCTTCTGAACTTTCTCTTCCAAGGAATCCATCAGAGATTGGAACGGGCTGACGAATTTCTCAATCCCCTCCAGAAGCAAGTCTGCCATCACATTATCCAAGTTGATGTCGATATCTGGATCTTTGAGACTTTCGATCAGCGCGTAAGCTTCTGCCACGTTGTTCTCAATCCGGGGTGCGACATCGCAGTGATCGAAACAGGCTTCAACGGTGTTCGGTGGCAAAGTGTTCACCGTGTCGGGGCCGATTAATTCATCGACGTACATCACATCGCTGTAGTTGGGATTTTTGGTGCTGGTACTCGCCCACAACAGCCGTTGCACTTCGGCTCCCTTTGCTGCTAATGCCTGCCAGCGATCGCTCGCGACAATCTCTTTATATTTCTGGTAAGCTACTTTGGCATTGGCGATCGCAATTTTTCCCTTCACCGCTTCCAGTTTGGCTTTCGTAGCAACATCAGTGACTCCTTTGAGTTTCGCGTCAATCTGACCATCGATGTTGATATCAATCCGACTCAAGAAGAAACTGGCAACCGAGGCAATATTGCTCACATCCAAACCTTTAGCCGCCCGCGCTTCCAAGCCCCGAATATAAGCCCAGAAGGTTTCGACGTAGCTGTCAACAGAGAACAGCAAAGTCACGTTAACGTTAATCCCTTCGCTGATGACTCGTTCCACTGCCGGCAATCCTTGAGCAGTTCCCGGAATCTTGATCATCACGTTTGGTTTACCGATCGCCTGATAATAACGTAAGGCTTCACTAATCGTACTTTCTGTATCATTCGCGATCGTCGGTGGCACTTCAATGCTGATGTAACCGTCCAAACCCTTCGACTCTGCATAAACTGGGGCGAAGATATCGCAGGCGTTGCGGATATCTTCAAAAACTAGAGATTCGTAAATTTCGAGTACAGATTTACCCGCCCGGATGCCAGCTTCGATATCAGCATCGTAAATCACATTTCCCGCGATCGCCTTCTCAAAAATAGCCGGATTCGATGTAATCCCTCGCAGCCCGCGACTTTCAATCATCTTTTTGAGTTCGCCCGACTCGATCAGGTTGCGAGTCAAATTGTCCATCCAGATGCTCTGGCCAATTTTTTTGATTTCTAACAGGTGATTCTTTGTCGCTTCTGTCACGATCTTTAACTCCTACAATTTGGTTACTTGTTACTTGTTACTTGTTATTTGTTACTTGTTATTTGTTACTCGCCAATAACCAATAACCAATAACCAATAACTTCACTCGGAAAGTGTTATGGGATTGCGCGATCGCTCTTTAATAAAAGACTCAACCAACGCTACATTTTCTTTACTGCCAATAATCAAAGGCGTGCGCTCATGAATTTTAGTCGGCACCACGTCCAAGATGTCTTGAATACCCGTACTAGCGCGCCCTCCGGCTTGCTCCATCAAAAACGCCAAAGGAGCCGACTCGTAGAGTAAACGCAATTTGCCATCGGGGTTTTTCACGGTTCCGGGATACAAAAACACGCCTCCCTGAAATAAAATCCGGTGAAAATCTCCCACCAAAGCCCCGCCGTACCGAGCAGTGTAGCCTTGATTTCGATGTACGTAGCGAATGTAATCCCGATAAGATTCTTCCCACTGCCAAAAGCTACCTTCATTGACACTGTAGATCGGGCCGTTATCTGGAATCTTGATGTTTTCGGTTGATAGAATAAACTCGCCTAAACTGGGGTCGAGGGTAAATGAATGAACGCCTTGCCCGATCGAATAAACCAGCATGGTACTGGGGCCGTAGAGTACATAGCCGGCAGCGATTTGTTTGTGCCCGTGTTGGAGCAAATCGGCAGCAGAACCGTCTTCATCATCCCCCTCTTGCTTGCGGATGCTGAATATGGAGCCGACATTGAGATTGATGTCAAGATTGGAAGAACCGTCTATGGGATCGTAGAGCAGACTGTAACGCCCGATCTCTCCCTGCACGTTTACAGCCCCTGTAAACCCTAAAGCATCTTCCATTAATCCGGCTCTGCTGAGTCGCCTCGCGATCAACTTTGCAGCCAATCCGATGCGACTCATTAGGGCACTCAAATCCTGAGCATCTGCTGAAAAGCTGTGCAGTTGCTGGAGTACATGACGGGATAGAGTCGTACAATCGCGGTCTAAGGCTTGTACCTGCTCGGTTTGGCCTAGGCGGGCTTCCCCTGTCGGCGCGTTTACCATGATTTTGATGTCGGCGATGAGACCGATAGTCCTGCAACTTCTATTTTAGGGAGGGTTTTGCGATCGGGCGTGGAACTTTAGGTGAATTTTAGATCCCCACCGAAAATTGAGGCGTGCGATCGACTGTTGAGTCGGGATCTGTATTCAAAATCACTAAATTTTTTTTATTAACCGCAGAGGACGCAGAGGGCGCAGAGGGAGAAAGTGTTGGCTTCGGGATTTAGGTTTGCTGTATAGCAGAAGGAAGTTCGGCAACGGATTCTGTAACGGATTTAACGGAGGTCAGTCAAACGATTTACGATTGACTTCGGCCACCTGGGGCGGGGCTTGAGGATTTTAGATTCGTTATGAGTGCGATCGGTCAAGATTGTATCAGACGAGCGATCGTACTTTTCTAAAACAACTTTTGCTGCCCATTAGGTCTTGAATTACCTAAATATATCTGCTTAGAATCCTTGGGAATGTAAATCCAGCCCAAATCTTGCAGGCGATTTGTCAAATTTGATATTGTTACGCCAAGTTCGTCAGCCATTGCATAGAGGTGAGGCCAGTTTTGTAAATTACGTCCCCTTCGCTTCTGTTCCAAGATATATCGAGGCATTAACAAACAGCTAGCAAAATATTGCGCTTGCCATTCAATATCGACTTGTCTATTTGATTGAGTTTGAGAAAGACTCTTATCAATGCTGCGGCACAAAAATAACTGTGCAGTAGCTTTGCAATTTAGAGGTAGTTCGAGCTGCTTTACGATACCATCAGCTTCATCTTGATTGACATGAAGTACCCAGTGTCCTATTTCGTGAGCTATTGTCGATTGTTGCAGCCCATTATTTGTTTTTAACTTTTGGAACTCTTCATTGATTGTAATACGACGATATATTGGTTCTATTTTAGCTGCTATTATTCCATCATTATCTGGTGGTATTTTGCCCCAACACAGACGGATTTCCAGAGCATCAGCTACCAGAGAAGCTTCAAAAGGCCACTTGAGGGGAAAACCTTCTTTTTGCATCTTCATCAAAACCTCATTAGCCTTATCTTCGATTTCTTCTTTTCTTAAGAATCTTACTGGCTTAAATAAGTTCATTTTTTCTTCTCCTCACCTTCTACGATTGTTATCAAACCTATGAAAATCTTATGTGAGATAGCCTTTACCTTGGTAAATCAGTCGGGAACCTTTTGGTATGTAAATCAAACCTAAATCTTGCAGGCGATTAATTAGATGCGATATGCTTACGCCCAGTTCATCTCTCATTGCATAAAGATGAGACCATTTCGTTAGATCGCGCGCTTTTCGTTTTTCTTCCAAGACGTGACGAGGCATCAGCAAACAACTGGCAAAATATTGAGCTTGCCATTCCACCCAATTCTCCTGATTATTTAAACTGTATCGATCGAGTTGTTCGCTAGCAAGGCGACACAAGAATGTATCTCCATTTTTTTCAACATTATCAGTCATTTTTCGCTGTTTAGATAAAGTTTCCCATTCATATTGGCTAACTTGGAGTATCCAGTGTCCTATTTCGTGAGCAAGTGTTGAAGAGTAAAATTTATTGTGAAATTCGGGACAATCTTCATTAATAATAATGGTGCGTTCTTGATGTGAAATTCTAGCCACAATAGGCCCTTCATCATCAGGAGGAATTATAGCAAAACCAATACGAAGTTCTAGAAAATCAGCTACAAGAGCGGTATCAAATGGCCATCTAAGAATAATTTTTTTTGCTTGCATTCGCCGCAGAATTTCATTAGCAGTGCGTTCTATTTCCGCTTTGGAAAAAAAACGATAGCTCCGTAGTTGTCCCTCTAGCTCTGAAATTTTGGCTTTGAGGGTAGCATTTTCTTTTTGCAGTTTTGCGAGCTGATCTTCCCGTGCGTCTACAAATGAGTCAATGCCAGGATTTTCCCGCACTCGACGGAATAAAGCAGGCATTTCCTTATAATTCGCTCTGACCATTTCCTCAAGAGCTTCAGTGTCATGTTCGGTCATGCGACCGCCTAGGTAGATCAATTCCTCTGCGTTCAACTCTAGATGCTTTGCTAACGAGCGGATGACCTTCTCACTTGGCTCAACGTGGTCATTTTCCAGTTTTGAAAGGTAGGTGTAGTCCACTCCTACCTTTACAGCCAGTTCCCTCTGACTCAATCGCTTTTTCCTGCGGGCTTGCCAAATAACCGCACCAAAACTTTGACCTTCTTGTTTGTCCATAGCCACATCCGATTTACTGACGAGATTCCCTAAGCCCACTGATTCTAACGTTGGGAGCTTTCAAAGTTTGTGAAGGCTACAACCTTTTATCCATAAGGATTTCAAGGCTTTTATTGTCTATTTATTACGCAAATTGGTTAATTTACCATAACTTATAGAGCGATTATACCTGATGTTGCACTAAAATTGTCAACAGTCATTTTTTATATCCCATCGCTTGACAAAATTTTTCATGTTGTATATTATTTCAACTTAAGAGGTAGATGCCCAACTCTGTTGAATAGATATATCAACTATAGCTGGTATCCCTCTAGTTGTTGAGTTACAAAGCTGCATACAAGAGGCCAAATATGAAAAAACAGCCATCGAACCCCGATCAACTGTGCTTCTCAATCGGCAGACCCCTGCCGTTGCTGCTGGAGGAAGTGCAAAAGACGAGCCGGAATCCAAGCGTGAGGCAGGCTGTCGAAAAAATAAAAGAAGGATTGCGTACTTTGGAACTAGCCAACCAGACTGGAATTTCCAAGTCATCTAAAGCCAAAGAGGCAATTCACGCAATTCTTACGAAATGAACCCATAACTGCCCTCTATTCTAGAGGGCTCAGCCTGTGAAAAAAATTTGGGCATTTGCCAGTTATAATCTCTGGTTGCAGTTTGCTCCACCAGTGGGACAAGAACACTTACACTGCGACAGGAAGCGCGGTTTTGCCAAAGCACTCAAGCGAGAACCTCAAATAGCAGCACTGTTAGCGACTGACAGCCAACCTCAGAAAATTGGACTGCTGGCACAAAGAGGAGTTTATGAATTTCATCAAGCCCCTGAACTGTTATCCCGAAAAGATGGTGCACAGCAAGTAGCAGAAATGCTGAAATTAAATCAACAGTCACCCGTCGTTGAGGAGCGAGTAAAGCTCATCTTACAAAATTACCAGCAGCATCCTATTCTTTTTGGCAAGAACATCATTCAATTGAGTCGAGGTGATGAGGGATTTCCCCAAGCAATTATAATCAAGCAGGGGAATTATCTGTTTAACTTCTATGCAGCAATTGACTGCATTTTTGTTGAGTCTGATGGCAGGCTGCACATTTTGGACTTCAAAACAGGTAAATCTGATTTTGACAGACGACAGGCATACATTTACTTGCTAGCAGCCAGTTATCTCTATCCGAGCCAACCAGCTATTGCCTCATTCTACAATTTGGAGACTGGCAAGCAGTCTGACCCAATTAGCGCAACTGCTGCTACACTCAAAGCTTTTCAGATCGAGTTAGCACTAATTGCTCAAAAGCATCAGAAACAGTTAAAACTTTACAGAGATAATCCTGCTGATTTCAGTATGATTTTTCCAGCGAATCCAGGTTTTAGCTGTTGCTACTGTCCCTTTAATTCCATTTGTCAATTTTCTTCTGTATCAGAGGTTGCTGCATGACTACTGCCCCCGTTCAAATTTCTCGGCAATCAGCCCCATCTCCAACGTATCTGAGTGAAATTTTCCAACTGAGTATTTCTCAACCAAATTTAATCTGCTTTCGACTAAGCCCAGAAATTGATCGCAAGATTGGCAATCGATTTAGCTGGCGTTTCAGTCAGAAGTTTCCTGATGCGATCGTCATTTGGGAAGATAAATGTTTCTGGGTTTTAGCTAAACCCGAGCAACCAATGCCGAACCAAGGTGAATGGCGAACAGCACTGAATGAAATTCTAAAAGAGCTGAAAAATGATATTGGCGATCTATCTTACTCAATTCAATGGGTAAATCAACCAGAGCCAACAGCTTGTATCTTTGCTCAACTAGCTGTGAGGGTGTTACAAATCAGGCGAACTTTCTCCCCTGCTGAAACTGTTTGGTCTGATAATCGTGTTGCAGTCAAGCGTGAAGTTGACTTTTGGGCAGAAACTTTTGAACTGCAAGGAATTCTATACCCAGCAATGGTTTTAACGCCTCACAGTTACTTTACTTTTAATGGTACTCTCTCTGATTTCTATGAAAATCATCCTTACCGACACAAGCCTCAAGAGCTTTTGAGCGGAATGAAAGTGCGAGTAATTGAAACTAATAGTTCTGCTACGATTGTTAATCTGGCAGGAAACATTGGCGAACGTAGAGAAGAATTGATTGAGAAAGCAACTGGTTCAATTAGCAAAGAAAAACTCACAGAAGCACCTGACGATCAACCAGTGGTAGCTATTAAGTTTGGCAAGGAAACCAAAGAATTTCACTATGCAATGGCTGCTCTTTATCCTTGTATTACTAAGGAGACATCTCTTAAATTTGAGGTGGAATATGGAGATTTACTCAAACATACTAAAATTCCCTACATAGAACGCAAGAATTGCTTAACCTCTTACAAACAAAAGGCGGGAGAACATTTAACTGTTTATGGTTTTCAGTTAGGAGATAGTATCAATAGCCGTCAGCATCCCAAAATATTTCGCTCGCTGCCATTCAAGCTTGATGAAACAAAACTACTTTTCGGAAAAGACAAGTCCGGTCAAAATGTTATTGGCAAAAGAGGTGAAGTCTTAAAGGGACTCTCTAGAGGTGGTGTTTATCGAAAGCATCAGGACTATGAAGATCCATCGAGAGAAATTCGCATTTCAGTTCTAAAAATTGGTAACTTTAAAGTCAATTCTTTCTTCCTTGAACAAATCTCTCAGCGGCTCAAACTATACAAATTTGAAAGCATCCCTTTGATAGATCGAGAGACCACAAAGATTGATGAAGATAGAGTAAAGGTAGTTTTGACAGATGGCTTGAGCCCAGATGAGGCTAAAGCCCGAGTGGAACAAGCGATAGATGAGTTATTGCCAATTCCCCCGGATCTGGTTTTGACATTTCTACCCCAGAGCGATCGCCACGCTGACAATAGCGAGGATGGCAGCTTTTATGCTTATATATCTTCGCGCTTACTTCGCCGTGGAATTGCTAGCCAAGTCATTTACGAGGACACGCTGAAAGATACTAGCAATCACGGAAATATCCTCAATCAAGTCATTCCTGGAATTTTGGCAAAATTGGGAAACTTGCCTTTTATTCTAGCTGAACCTCTGGAGGTTGCGGATTATTTTATCGGCTTCGATATTTCCCGAACTGCCAAAAAGAAGGGAACTGGAAGCCTAAATGTCTGTGCAAGTGTCCGTCTCTACAGTAAACAAGGAGAGTTTATTCGCTATCGGCTAGAAGATGCTCTTACAGAAGGTGAAGAAATCGATAAAAGAACTCTAGAAAGGTTTCTCCCTGCTGCTGAACTCAGTCGCAAAACAGTATTAATTTACCGTGACGGTCACTTTTGCGGTAGTGAAATCAAGCATTTACGGGAACGATCGAAAGCCATTGGTTCCAATTTTATTCTAGTGGAGTGCATAAAGTCAGGAATTCCCCGACTTTACAATTTTGAGCAGTCAGTTTTGAAAGCACCAAAAAAAGGGTTATCACTTTGCTTGTCTTCCCATGAAGTGATTTTAGTGACAACTGAAGTGAAATCTGAGAAAATGGGTTTACCTTATCCCCTGCGTTTGAGGGTTATTCCTGATGAAGGACAGCAAGTATCACTTGATAGTGTAGTAGAAGCAACTCTTAAACTTACCTTACTACATCATGGAGCCCTTAAAGAGCCGCGCTTACCTGTACCGCTATATGGCTCCGATCGCATCGCTTATCGTCGTTTACAAGGGATTTCTCCGGGTGCATTGGATGGGGATAAACAATTTTGGCTGTAAGAGCGATCGCCCCAAAATCAACTAATATACAGCTTTTCGATCGCACACTAGATTTTTTATCAAGCTAACTTAACAGGAGTCACGCACGCCACCAAAGAAACCGGGTTTTTTACCGAATCTGAGGGCTGTAACGAGTATTTTTGTAAAAACCCGGTTTCTGGACTCCCATGTAAGTCCTACTTAATTAACGGGAGACTTGTGATCCTTGAGTATCAAGGTCGATCGCCCTGACATCAGCCTTCACCCCAAATTCCCCCCAAGCAGCCGCCATCCCTTTCTCAACCGCATCAGCATTAGTAACATCCGTTAAAGCCAAAAGCGTCGGCCCCGCACCGCTAATTACCATCCCACAAGCCCCTGCATTCAGTGCAGCTTGTTGCACCGCTTCATATCCCTTAATCAGCGATCGGCGGTAAGGCTGGTGAATTTTGTCATCGAGGGCGCAGCGCAGCCAATCTCGATCGCCCGCAGCCAAAGCCCGCACCAACAAACCGAGGTGTGCGGCATTAAAAATCGCGTCAGCCCTGCTGTACTCACTGGGCAAAACTTGTCGCGCTTCGGCTGTAGAAAGTTCAAAATCGGGAATCGCTACCACCGCCACAATATCAGGATGCCACGGAATATCGCAAATTTGCCAGGAACCCCCCCCCTGCCCCCCCTTGCTAAGGGGGGGTGCAAGAGGGGATTCTTCTCTTAGCCCCCCCTTACTAAGGGGGGGTTGGGGGGGTGTATTGCTAGCAGCGAGGCGACAGCCTCCGAGTAAAGCGGGGACAACATTGTCGGGATGTCCTTCAAGTTCGATCGCCAATTGCATCACTTCCACCTGACTCAAAGGCGCACCAGCTAATTGATTGGCACCGACTAACCCGCCGACAATCGCAGTTGCGGAACTTCCCAAACCTCTAGCCAGCGGCACTTGCATATCTATGTGTATGGCGACGGGTGGCGGCGATTGGTTCAGGCGATCGTACAAGGTGACAAATGCTACATAGGCGAGATTGCTTTCATCTGTCTTGACTTTGGCGGCTTCTTGGCCTGTAACAGTAATTTTCAGTTTCTCGGTTGCTGAGGGTGCGAGTTGGGAAAATTGGAAGCGGTTGTAGAGGCTTAAAGCGGCGCCGATGCAGTCAAAACCTGGGCCTAAGTTGGCGGTTGTAGCGGGTACGGTGACGGTGATGGTGGAAGTTACGGACATTGTTTGGATAGTGGATTGGGAATTTTTTACCGCAGATAAAGGCAGATGAACGCGGATGAACGCAGATAGGAGAGTATTATACTATGTTTGCACAATCAATTTATTTTTGTAGTATTTGCAGATGTTTGATGGCATCTTGGTAATCGTTGGTATTGCCGGATTTTTGATAGAGTTCGGCTGCTTTTTGATAGTCGCCGATCGCACCCGGTTTGTCTTCTAAGAATTCGCGGACTCTGGCGCGGTTGTAGTACGCATCACCGTAGTTGGGGTTGATGGCAATGGCGCGATCGAAATCTGCTTTGGCTGCTGGGTAATCTTTGAGGTTACGGGCGTGGATGATGCCGCGTTTGTTGTAGGCTTCGGCGTAGTTGGGGTTGAGGCGGATGGCTGCGGTATAATCTGCGATCGCACCTTCAATATCTCCTGCTTCTGACTTGGCTAAACCGCTGTTAAATAAGTCTTCAGCAGGATTTTGAACAATCGTTTTTTGAACTATTAAACTTGTTGAGGATTTAGCAGAGACAGCAGGGGATATATTACCAAAGACCGTAAAAATTCCTAGAATACAAATTAACTGGTAAAATTGTGATTTCATAATCTAGGAAAAAATTCGAGCGACTGTACAACTAAAACCAGGTAACAAAGGCGAGGTCAATTCATCAGCGCTCAACAGCGTAGCAACTAACCTTAAACTTGCTTGTTCGCGGCGATAAACTTCTATTTGTCGCAACCGCCAATTCACAATCCAGTATTCTTGTACTCCCCGCACTGAATAGAGTCGGAGTTTCAAATCTCTATCCCGTCTTTCATTATCTGCACCGGGGGACAATACTTCAACAACTAACTCAGGTGAGCCGGTTAAATGTCCGGCTTCGTCTAGCAAAATAGCCAAGCGTTCATTGCTGGCCCAAACTAGATCGGGAATTACGTTATCGGCATCTGTGAAAATAAGACCCGGATTGATTCCTGCTTGTCCTAAATTAGTCTCTCGCGACCAAGTATTGAGTTCTTGGTAGAGGTTGCCTATAGCTTGTTGATGCCCCCAATGCGGTGCTCTAGTCATAAATAGCTCCCCATCAATAATTTCATAGCGATCGCCATTATCAGGCAATAGTTCTAAATCAGCGGTAGTAAAGCGTAGTTTATCAGATATTGTCTGGCTCATAAAATAGTTCGGTAAGTGGGAAACTCAGAGTCTTTAGACCTGAGAGGGAAACGACGCGGGTGGTTTTAACCACCGTGAATCTTCGTATCCATTACCGCCTTGGGATTGTTTAGCTCGGTGTACTTTTGTGATGTACTTTCAATGGGACAATTACCATCTCAAACCTTACAATCCTGTACGCATAATGTTTTGCTCTTTCGAGCCTCCCTTGCGGGGTAAAGTTCGCTTCGTCAAAGTTATAAGGGCTTGTTAGGTTGGCAACACTGTTCCAGTGACTTTAGAACTGTTTAATTGCCAACGACAGAGCTCTTAACTAGCGTCGCATTCGCCCGGTGTCGTGACCCAAATAACGTAGTCAGTTAAGACTGAGACTGGTCAGAATAGCTTGTTTTGAGCGTTGCTCTTACAAGCTCAGTGTCTTTAGACCTGAGTTCCTGACACAAACACTCTTGATAGGTGATACAAACATTATAGACGATCGAGCATCTAAAGCATCTACAAATTTCAACCTGTGAGTGCAATGGAGCAAGAAGCTCAACAAGCTGCTCAGGTTGGACGATCTAGAGTAATCCTACAAAACATTTGACGATGAATTAGAACTCGCCTACACCGTAATTCATGGGATTGAAATGGTCAACCATTCACATAATAATCCCGTGTTCCCTTGGCATTCATCGCTTCTCCGAGTCGATTTAATCCGTACACATAAGCAGCAGTTCTCATACACACTGACAACTCCTGGGCTATTTTCCAAATTGCTTCAGTTTCCTCGATCATTTTATCCTTCAACCGCTGGTTTACCTCCTCCAGCGTCCAATAAAGTCCGCTACGATTTTGCACCCATTCAAAATAACTAACTGTTACGCCTCCAGCATTGACTAAGATATCAGGAATAATCTGAATTCCCTTGGCTTCTAAAATCAAATCAGCAGCGGAATCGATCGGGCCGTTAGCTACTTCAAAAATAAACTTAGCCTTAATACTCTCAACATTGGCTTCGGTAATTTGATTTTCCAAAGCTGCTGGAATCAACACATCTACATCTAATGCTAGAACTTCCTGATTTGTCAATATTTCATGTTCGACAATATTGCAGACAGAGCCTTCGCAGTAAATAGCTTTGATACCTTTATTCGACTCTTTTGAACTGCGAATGCTCGGTATATCCAGACCTTGTTTAGCATAAATTCCACCTTGGGAATCGCTGACTGCAACTACTTTGTAGCCTGCTTTCCAGAGCAGTTCTGCTATTTCTGCACCGGCATTGCCAAAACCTTGGACTGCTACTGTTGTATTTTGAGGAGTTAGCTGAAATTTGGGTAGAATAGTTTCTAATACAAAGAAAGCACCAGTTGCTGTTGCCGTATCTCGACCTAAACTGCCACCAATTGTTACGGGTTTACCAGTCACAACTGCTGGACAAAGTTGCCGTTTGATGATATTATATTGATCCATCATCCAACCCATGATCATCGGATTAGTGTAGACATCTGGTGCGGGAATATCGATGTCTGGGCCAATGAAATCTGCGATCGCATCCACATAGCCCCGGCTCAACCGTTCCAATTCCAGTTTTGACAATTCCTTGGGATTTAAGGTGATTCCTCCCTTGGCTCCTCCAAAGGGCAAGTTCAAAACTGCACATTTAAAAGTCATCCAAAATGCCAAGGATTGCACTTCGTCAAGGGATACTTTCGGATGGTAGCGTACTCCTCCCTTAGATGGGCCTCTGGTATTGTCGTAGCGCACTCGATAACCTTGAAAAATTCGCAGCGAACCGTTGTCCATCCGTACAGGAATTGATACAATTAAGCTAGATTTTGGATATTTTAGTCGTTCGATCGTATCCTCGGAAAGGGATACATATTTTAAGGCTCGTTCTAATCGGCGGCTGGCATCGGTAAATAATGATTCAGTCATAAAAAGTTACTTGTCAGTTGTTGGTTGTCAGTCGGCGGTTGTCAGTAGGCGGTGCCCTGAGTGTAGTCGAAGGGTCAACTATCAACTATCAACTATCGACTGTCAATTGTCAATTGTCAACAAACTGCTTTGTCCCGATCGCGAATCTAGCATTCCTCAGCAGAAATTAAGCATATACACTTACAATAGAGATTGAGATCTCAACTCAAGGCAAAATTTGAGATCGATCGCTTAAATCAAAGCCAGCCATTAGGGGCATTAAATTCTGAATAGCGATCGACTAATTAACTTACTTTCTTAACTAAATTATTATGATGGTTGCACTCCTAGCCGCCCTATCTGCATCTGCGTCGGGGGGTATGAGAATCGCCATACCCCTGCTGTTAATTGGTCTGTTACGCATCGACAAACTTTGGTCGGAAATACCTTTATTGCGTAGGCTTCACCCCCAAGTGGTGATCGCAGTTTTGGTGAGTTGGTCGCTGTTAGAACTATTTGCTTCTAAAACCTTTGGGGGACAGCGGGTGATGCAAATTGTGCAAGTTATTTTCAGTCCTATTGTAGGGGCAATTATGGGAGTTGCGATCGCACAAATACGTCCCATAGACGAAGTTGTTGCTCACCCTTGGATGCTGTGGATTATTGGTATTGTAGGAGGTTTGTTGGCTTTAGTGTTGCAATTGGTACAAGCAGGATGGTTTTATCGGCTGAGGGGTTTGCCACTTTGGGTGATTTTTGTCCAAGATGGCTTGTGCATCGCTTTGGTATTGTTTGCTTTTGATGCGCCGCGTCAGGGTGCTTTGATTGCGATGTTGTTGCTGTGGCTGGCAATTCGTAGTTCTAAGGAGTGGTATTGTTGGTACAGGAATCAGGGAATACTGGGGTTATTGGGAAATCCCCGCCAAGGTAAACGGGATCCAGATTAATTTTATTATTTGTTATTTGTTATTTCTAATAAGGCTAAGCTGTTCAGCCTCTAAAACGCATATCGTATGGTATAACATGATGATATTTAGAAAAAATTAATGCCTACTAAAAACTTCCTCCCCCAAACAACTTTAGCCTCAAAGGAGCCTTTACTCATGACGCACTTCGGCATTCTCTGTCCGGGATCCGGCAGCCACCTCAACACTATGAGATCTTTGGGCTGTGAACTGCTTCGCCGAGGCCATCGAGTCACTATATTTAACTTCCCCGATGCTAAAGCCGCAACCTTAGCCAGCGGTTTAGAATTCCAGCCATTCGCTGAAGAAGAGTTTCCCGTCGGCTGGTATGCAGAAATCCTTACCCAACGCGGAAAACTTAGTGGACTTACGGCATTGCGACATACTTTGAACGAAGTCGCTAAGACTTCTAATGCTCTTCTCAGAGAGGCTCCCATCGCGATTAAAAAAGCTGGTGTAGAAGCTTTGCTAGTAGACCAAGTTTGTCTCGAAGGAGGAACAATTGCTGACTGTCTAAACATTCCTTTTATCACAGTTTGCAGTGCGTTGCTCTTAAATCGAGACCCCAAAATTCCACCCATTTGTACCCTTTGGCAGTACGATCCGACTTGGAAAGGACGTTTACGCAATCAAGTTAGCTATCAGTTACTCGGTTTGCTTGCAAGACCGATTCGAGAAGGGATTTCTGAGTATCGCCGCCAGTGGAACTTACCTTTGCACTCTCACCCGAATGATGCTTACTCGAAACTCGCTCAACTCAATCAACATCCGGCTGAATTTGAGTTTCCCAGGCAAAATTTACCCCCACATTTCCATTTTACGGGCCCTTATCACAATCCAGCCACTCGCAAACCAGTGCCTTTTCCCTTTGAAAAATTAACCGGCAAACCATTGATTTATGCCTCAATGGGAACTATTCAAAATCGCTTGTTGGATGTTTTTCAAACTATCGCCTCTGCTTGTGAAGGATTAGACGCCCAATTGGTAATATCTCTCGGAGGCGGTGCAACTCCCGAATCCTTGCCGCAATTGCCGGGAAATCCGATAGTTGTGGGCTATGCACCGCAATTGGAATTGCTGCAAAAAGCCACTCTCACGATTACTCACGCGGGAATGAATACAACTTTAGAATCCTTGAGTAATGGAGTCCCAATGGTGGCAATTCCTGTGGCCAATGACCAGCCTGGAGTGGCGGCGCGCATTGCTTATACAGGTGTTGGCGAAGTGGTTCCTTTGAAGGAATTGAGTGTTCCTAAACTGCGATCGGCAATTGTGAAAGTCCTCACCCAAGAGTCATATAAACAAAGGGCGATCGAGATGCAAGAGGCAATTGTGCGATCGGGCGGAGTCAAGAAAGCGGCTGATATTATCGAACAAGTTATATTGACTGGGAAGCCTGTCTTAGCTTAATGGACGCACTTCGACTCCTCGAAACCGGGTTTTTGCGAAAATACTTGTTGCAGCGCGCAGATTCGATAAAAACCCGGTTTCTGAACCCCTACTAAAATCTCAATCAGGATGAAGCGGATCGGCGATGAACTCTCAAACAAAAACGCCTTTATTAGATGCTTTGCGCGATCGCACAAATCAACCTCACTCCCCATTCTACGCCCCCGGACACAAACGCGGACAAGGAATCTCTGGGCCGCTGGTTGAGTTGTTGGGCGCGCAAGTATTTCAAGCCGACTTACCGGAATTGCCAGAATTAGATAATCTATTTAACCCAGAGGGCGTAATTGCAGAAGCTCAAAACTTAGCTGCTGAGGCCTTTGGAGCCGAATTTACTTGGTTTTTAGCAAACGGTTCGACTTGCGGAATCATGGCGGCAATTGTCGCGACTTGTGGCCCTGGCGATAAAATTATCTTACCTCGAAATATCCACTCATCGGCGATTTCTGGTTTGATTTTATCCGGCGCAATTCCCATTTTTGTGAATCCAGAGTACAACTCGGATTGGGATATTGCCAACAGCATCACGCCAGAAGCCACAGCAGCAGCATTAAAACAGCATCCCGATGCGAAAGCAGTCATGGTGGTTTACCCAACTTATCACGGGGTTTGTGGGGATTTGCGGGCGATCGCCAAAATTACCCATCAATACAACATACCATTATTAGTAGATGAAGCCCACGGCGCGCACTTTAACTTTCATCCAAACTTGCCCGAATCGGCACTATCAGCAGGCGCTGATTTAACAGTACAATCAATCCACAAAACCCTCGGTGCAATGACACAAGCATCGATGCTGCACGTTAAGGGTTCTAGGGTAGATATCCAAAAAATCAATCGAGCATTACAGTTAGTACAATCCACCAGTCCAAGTTATATATTATTAGCATCATTAGATGCAGCCCGCCAACAAATTGCACTCCACGGCGAACAGTTAATGACTCAAACTTTACTGCTTGCTGAAAAAGCGCGATCGCAATTAAGTCAAATTCCCGGATTATCAGTTTTAGAACCATTAAATATACCCGGTTTTGCAGCATTAGATAGAACGCGGCTAACAGTAAAAGTATCGGAGTTAGGTATTACAGGATTTGCAGCAGATGAAATTCTGCACTCTCAATTTGGTGTCACCGCAGAATTGCCAATGTCGCAACATCTCACATTTATTATTAGCTTGGGAAATACAGAATCAGATATTGACAATTTAGTGAAAGGTTTCCAGAATTTAACTCACAATCTAGGGGGCGGGCACGGGGGCACCGCCCCTACAACTGCGGGCGGGCTAGAAGCCCAACCCCTACTCCCCACAATCAAATCCACTCTTTGTGGAACAGGCATCTTGCCTGTTCTTGAGAATGGTGCAAGATCTCAGTGCGGGCAAGATGCCCACCCCACAAGAAAATGCACTCTTTGTGGAACAGGCATCTTGCCTGTTCTTGAGAATGGTGCAAGATCTCAGTTAGGATTTCCCCCTCCCCCACTTTCCCCCCGCGAGGCCTTCTTTTCGCCAACGGAAACAGTAGCAGCAGACAAAGCCTGCGATCGCATCAGCGCCGAACTCATCTGTCCTTACCCCCCAGGAATACCGGTTCTGATGCCCGGTGAAATCATTACCCAACAAGCCCTTCAATACCTGCAACAAATCCTTAGCGCCGGCGGCAAAATCACAGGTTGTAGCGATCCCCACCTCCAAACTCTCAAGGTTGTGCGACAGTAAATATGAGGGGGAAAATAGGAAAAAGTCATGAGATGGGAAGAAATTTTTCCTTCTTCCTTCTTCCTTCTTCCTTCTTCCTTCTTCCTTCAATCTAAAATACAATTATGCTTTGGCCCTACGTCACTCCTGGTATCCCAGACGATTTATTTGAACGTTTACCGGGTATTCCCATGAGTAAGCGAGAAGTCCGACTGCTGTTAATTTCTCACCTGCGGCTGCAAGCAGACTCCGTGGTGTGGGACATTGGCGCAGGTACTGGTACGATCGCCGTAGAAACAGGTTTGCTGTGTCCCAAAGGTCAAATTATCGCCATCGAAAGGGATGAAGAGGTGGCAAACTTGATTCGCAGAAATTGCGATCGCTTCGAGCTCAACAACGTAGAAGTGATTGAAGGCAGTGCCCCCGAATGCCTCAAAAATCTGTCCAAACCCCCCCACCGAGTTTGCATCGAAGGAGGTCGCCCCATTAAAGCCATTGTCCAAGAAGTCTGGGGGTACTTGCAACCCCACGGTCGAATTGTGGCCACAGCAGGCAATTTAGAGAATCTTTACGCGCTTTCGGAAAGCTTCGCCGAATTGCAAGTCCGCAACATCGAGGTAGTTCAGTCCGCCGTCAATCGCTTAGAGACTCGCGGCCTCAGCCAAACCTTTGCCGCCGTCAATCCCATCTTTATTCTCAGCGGCGAAAAGCTAGATTAGAAGTCAGTTGACAGTTGACAGTTGGCTGTTGACAGTTGTCATTAGTTACCAATTCCCAATTCCCCATTCCCAATGCCCAATTCCCAATGCCCAATTCCCGATGCCCCATTCCCAATGCCCAATGCCCAATGCCCAATGCCCCATTCCCGATGCCCCATTCCCCATTCCCAATGCCCAATGCCCCATTCCCGATGCCCCATTCCTAAATGCAATTCTTAATCTTTTTTACGTTCCGTTAACCTTCATACTAATAATAGGCGCGACCATAGCTGGATTGACTGCCTGACTTGAGATATTTGGATGACCGATGGGATGTGGGTTAGCCGTGTAACGGAGAAACCCGTGTCCTAGAAAAATCGAAAATCCAAAATCCAAAATCGAATCACCGGTTGCCATCTGCAAGAGAAATTCATTTTATGCCTTGGTCTCGTATCCTGAGTGGAATAGTTGCGATCGTCCTTGCTTTGGGAATGATTATATTGGGCGGATGGTACTTTACCATCGGCTTCGGGCTCATCGTCTACCTAGGTCAATTGGAATATTTTCAACTAGCCAGGGCTAAGGGTATTGCACCTGCTGCCAAAACTACCTTAGTTGTCAGTCAAATTCTGCTAATTACGGCGGCCCTTGCACCGCAACTCGTAGATGCCATGTTTCCCCTAGCTGGAACCTTCATTTGTTTCTACCTGCTGTTCCAACCGAAGTTATCGACGATCGCCGATATTGCCGCTTCTATTTTAGGATTGTTCTACGGTGGCTATTTGCCCAGTTATTGGGTACGGCTGCGAGTCGGACTTGACCCAGCTTATCAAGCTACAACTGGACTGGGACAAGTAGTTGCTAGCAATTTGCCGGTTCACATTTACCCGCCGCATTCTTGGACAAACCTTAGTAATATATCTTTGGGATTGACTTCCCTACTCCTGGCTTTCCTCTGCATCTGGGCTGCGGACATTGGCGCTTATTTTGTCGGCAAATTTTTCGGCCGGACTAGCCTGTCTCACATCAGCCCCAAAAAGACGGTTGAAGGTGCCGTGTTTGGGGTTTGTGGCAGTATCGCAGTTGGCGCAGCGGGGTCTTGGTATTTACACTGGCCGGGCTGGCCCTATACTGGCGCTGCTTTTGGTCTGTTGATTGGTGTTGCCAGTTTGTTGGGGGATTTAACTGAGTCGATGATGAAGCGAGACGCTGGTGTTAAGGATTCAGGACAGTTGATCCCCGGTCACGGTGGCATTCTCGATCGCACTGACAGTTATGTTTTTACCGCACCGTTAGTTTACTATTTTGTGACTCTACTCTTGCCTGCGATCGACTCTTTTTTAATTAATCGGTAATTGGGAATTGGGAATTGGGCATGGGGCATGGGGCATTGGGAATTGGGCATGGGGCATTGGGCATTGGGAATTGGGCATGGGGCATGGGGCATTGGGCATTGGGAATTGGGAATGGGGAATTGGGCATGGGGCATGGGGCATTGGGCATTGCTAACAGTCAACTGTCAACTGTCAACTGTCAACTGTCAACAGTTAACAGTCAACTAACTAAGGCAAAACTCGAATTCCGCCCCGACAAACAATCTCGCCCGGATTCAAAATTAATTCCTCAATCTCAACTTCAGGTCCGAAATCAATTTTAAAACTATTTAAAATATTGCTATTTAATTGTTTTGAAATTTCGAGTTCTGGTTCTTCAAACATCAATTCGTGACTGCTAGCCATCCGCAAACCAGTCCGCAATACAAAGGGAATTTCCGTACCATCAGCCCGCAAAATTACAGCCGAAAGCGTCAATAAACCTGTATCAATTACGATTTGCGAATTTTGCAATTTCAGTGGCTGTCCCCGATCGACTATCGGCAAAAGAGGCCACAAAAATTCACTCAAAGCATCCGCAAGCAAAGGTGCTTTTAGCGACGCATTTAAATCGGCTTGAATCAGCCGTAAAACGCCGAATATGGGGAAAGATTCTAAGAGGCGGAGTGGCTGACCCTTGATAACTTGACCAAGGTTAACGCGAATGCCAGTACCCTCTATGGCGACTTCGGTCAAGTGTAGTCCTCGATATACAGCACCGATCGCCCCCGCCGTTACTTTAGGGATCGTGCCAGTGAAAATTTGTCGATCGCTCCCCTCAATTTTTACCTTCAACTCGTCAACCTGCTGAACTTGCGATCGCAGCCACAACTGCACCGCCGGAGACAGCACCGCACTTGCAATCCGGCTGCCTTGACCCCTTGATCGTATCCCCTCCTGCTGACTGAGATTAGCAGTTTCCGGTTCGCCAGCCGAGCCAGATTCATCGTTAAATTGGAGAGAGTTGCGATCGACAGTCATAAATGCTTTCAAAATATTAACCTTAACATTCAAGCATGGAAGCGATTGACCACCGCAAATTGATCGATCAGCCTAGCATTTGTTTCACGATTAGTTTATAATTGTCGGGTCTAACACCGCATATTTAAATCCATAACTAAATCAGTGTCGATTAGACACGGTTAATCAATTAAATTAGTCGTATTGCCTGCCCCAACGCTAAGTTGGGCGTTTCCAAACCCCCGTCATGTCAGATGAAAGGCTGCAAAAAATCCTCGCCCAGTGGGGCATCGCCTCTCGCCGTCAAGCCGAACAAATGATGATCGCTGGACGAGTGCGAGTCAATGGCAATATCGTTCAGTTAGGACAAAAAGCTGATCCAAATATAGATACCATCGAAGTCGATGGAGTCCCCGTCACCGCAACAGAACGTCCAGAGTCGGTCTATCTGTTGCTACACAAACCGGCAGGGGTAGTCTCGACTTGCAGCGATCCCAGAGATCGATCCAAAGTTCTGGACTTATTGCCCCCCAAACTACGCTATGGTCAAGGCATCCATCCGGTAGGACGCTTAGACTCAGATTCTACGGGCGCACTGCTACTCACCAATGATGGTAAGCTGACATTTTGTTTGACCCACCCGCGTCACTCGATCTCCAAAACTTATCAAGTTTGGGTGCAGGGGCATCCTCCCGAATCGGTACTGCAAGTTTGGCGTCAGGGGATCATCTTGTCCGGCAGAAAAACCATGCCAGCTCAAGTTCAAACCCTCGATCGCACCCGCGACCAAACCATGTTAGAAGTCATTCTATCAGAAGGGAGAAATCGACAGATTCGGCGAACCGCCGAGCAGTTGGGATATCCCGTCGTGCGTCTGCATCGCACAGCCATTGGCTCGATTCAATTGCAGCCCCCTTCAGAGCCAATATTATCCGTGGGCTGCTGCCGAACCCTTACAAATTCTGAAATTATTTTTTTATGCAGTCTAGTCAACCTAACCTCAATCAATGTGCCGATCAACGTCAAGGAGCACAGCGTATGACAAAGAATTTATTTTTTTTACTTTTCAAAACCACTAATAAAAAGCTGCATTCCCAAGAGGCAGAACGCTCCCAAAAGCTAGCGGAAATTGGCGCTAAACTCCGCGCTTTCCGGGAAAAAGAGTCTATTTGCTTGGACAAAGTAGCCGTGGTAACAATGATTCGGCGAGATCTCCTACACGCGATCGAAGAAGGTCAACTCGATCAACTTCCAGAACCAGTCTATACTCAAGCTTTAATCAAGCGTTACGCCGAAGCAATGGGTTTGGACGGGGCTGAATTTGCCGACATTTTCCCGATCGCCCAATCAACACCACGATCCGTACCCAAGCTATCCTGGCAGGATTTGCCTCAGTTACGGCCGATGCACCTGTACCTGTTCTATACATTTCTAATTATCTTTTCAGTAAATAGCTTATCTCAATTGATGGGCGGTTCCCTGACAGGAAAGAACCAGATAGGAACAGAACAAATCGTACTTCAGCAGCAAGAAATAGCCCGTTTAGCAGCCGAGTCCGATCGCACCACGAAAAATCAGAAAGTGGATACTTACACTGCCCTAGAAACAGCCAGAGCAGGTGGAAGTCCAAATAAAGCTGGTAATAAACCAGTCATGGTTAGCGTCACTTTCAAGGAAGAATCGTGGTTGCAGATCGAAATCGATGGCAAAATGGAGTTCGAGGGAATTTTGCCTTCTGGGACTCAGCGAACTTGGCAAGCTAAAGAGAAATTAGTAGTTGTAGCTGGTAACGCCGGCGGGGTGCTAATTGCTTTTAATAACGGACAAGCCGAGCAATTTGGAGATCCAGGCGTTGTCAAAGAAGTTGTTTTTAAAGCAGACGAACTCAAGCCTTCAGAAAAACCAAAAACTGAAGGGTAATAGTTAGTTGTTAGTCGTTACTTGTTATTTGTTAATAGTTTTACTAATAACAAATAACAAATAACCAATAACAACTAACTCATTTTTAATTCTTATTAGGTGAACGCCCACAGATGTGAGTCATAGTTTTCAGCCGATCGCGCACTTCCCAATTCAAAGCTTCGGGCCGATATCGCCACCCCCAATTTCCATCAGCCTTCCCCGGAAAATTCATCCGCGCATCAGTACCCAAGCCCAACAAATCTTGAAACGGCACAACTGCCATATTAGCAACAGAACCCCAAGCCATGCGGATTAAAGACCAGTGAATACCTTCGGGATCAATGCAGCCCAAATAACGATAAACCTCATCTCTTTCATAGTCTTGGAGTTGATTGAACCATCCCACAGTCGTATCATTATCATGAGTGCCAGTATAAACTACACAATTGCGCTCAAAATTGAAAGGCAGAAAAGGATTTCCAGGCCCTCCATTGAATGCAAACTGCAAAATCTTCATCCCTGGAAACTCAAAGCGATCGCGCAAAGCCTCAACTTCAGGAGTAATCACCCCTAGATCCTCAGCAATAATTGGCAAGTTGCCAAACTTCTCATTAATTACTTCCAACAAAGCTATTCCCGGCGCTTGAATCCACTCACCTTCGATCGCATTTTTTTGTCCACGCTTCACAGCCCAGTATGCCTCAAATCCTCGGAAATGGTCGATTCGAGTCACATCCACATAATCAAAAATCGCCTCAAAACGCTCTACCCACCACTGGAAATTATTTGCTTGTAACTGCTCCCAATTGTAAACAGGATTTCCCCACAATTGACCTGTCTCACTGAAATAATCAGGGGGAACTCCCGCCATTAAAGCTGGTTCTCCGGTGGGTTTATCCAAACAAAAGGCTTCAGGATGAGACCACACATCTGCACTATCATGAGCCACATAAATCGGAATATCACCAATAATTTTAATTTCCCGAAGATTGGCGTAGCGTTTCAACTCAGTCCACTGGCGGAAAAACTCAAACTGGACATATTTATAGTAATAAATCTCAGTATTTAACTCTTCCCGGCACTTGTTTAATACCTCCGGTTTGCGATGAGCAACTTCTGATTCCCAATTGTTCCAGCTAACACCACCAAAACGATCTTTTAGTGCCATAAATAGGGCATAATCTTCCAGCCATGACGCTTTACTTTCGCAAAAAGCCGAGAATTCTCTTTGCTGCACCGGCGATGCTTTAGCCTTGAAATTTTCACAGGCTTTTTTGAGCAAGGGCAATTTCAGCGCCACCGCGCGATCGAACTCGACATGATCAAGCGAAAATTCTGGCCAATTAGCGAAGTCTTCATCTGAGAGCAATTGCTCATCCCGCAGTATTTCCGGGCTGATCAGCATCGGATTTCCAGCCATTGCTGAATAACACGAATAAGGAGAATTGCCATATCCTGTGGGGCCCAGTGGCAATATTTGCCAGTATTGCTGGTCACTTTCTACTAAAAAGTCAATAAAGCGATAGGCTTCTATTCCCATGTCTCCAACGCCGAATCGACTGGGAAAGGATGTGGGGTGAACAAGGATACCGCTAGATCTGGGGAAAAGCATAATCTATCTAAAGATATAGGAATCAAACATTGACAATCTGACCGACATTCCCTACTGATTAAACTTTGGAGTTTTTAGGGCTATTTTCAGGACAAATACTTTTTTGATTGTCTCATATTTTATGCGGGAGTGTATTTAGCAAATATTTTAATTACACTCCACAGAATCACTGCTGAGCAATTGAATCTCCGAGTTCAGCATTGATTTATTGCTTTTTCCAAAAAGATTCTCATACTTCAAAAAGATTCTCATAGTAAATACATAAAAGAGCCGGCTGTTTTGTATCTTAAAAAACAGTCGGCTCAGAAGTTACTCGTAAAGATACTTAGTTTAGGTTTGCTTATTCAACAATTTTTGAACTTGTGTCAAAGCAGCAGCGCCAACATTGAATAATGCCCAGCCCCCAGCCAACAAGACTGGTAGCAACACTATTAGTATGCGGAAGTCAAAATCCATGAGTTTTCCTCCTAAAGTTTTTTAACAAATTCTCATAGTATATTTGTATCTTATTTTGTCGCCATTCTTCAGACTCAACAAGCAAATTTTTTTAGCCGAAAGTTCGATCGCCCAGGCTAGACATGGGGATCAATGCCGATCGCCCTTTCTTCGGAGCCCTCAAACAGGATCGACCTCAAGATCAGAAGATCATGCCATAATTTGTTTGGCAATCCCTTCAACCACCTTAGTCAGAGGATCATCAGGGTAACGCAAAGCAAACACCCCCTGACTCGCCAACAACATCATTTTGTCGCTGTGGGGGAGAACTCCGACAACAGGGATCTTGTAAATTGTCTCGACTTGCTGCTTCAAATCATCGAAATCCAGTGATTCGGGAGCTTTATTGATAGTCATCAAAATCTTGGGAACTTCCAATTGGCGGGCGACATCCACCGTCACAGCAGTTCCCTGAAAGTCTTGCTGATCCGGACGCAGGATCAACAGCAGGATGTCGGAGATCGTAATACTCAGCAGAGTTTCTTCGTTCAGACCAGGGTGCGTGTCGATAAACAGGTAGTCTAAGTCCAGAAGCTCAATCAGTTCTTGAAAACCATCGGTAAGCAACCCCACATCATAGCCTTCGCGCAAAACTCGCGCGATTTCTCCTGCTTTAATACTCGAAGGGATCAGGTAGAGTTCGCCCTTGTCAGCTAATTTCGGTAACAGCGAACTGACATTACAGGCCGTATCGGTGATCGCACACCGGCCCCACAGGTAATCATTCAGACAGCGATCCATATTGTTCTCACTGAAACCGAACAATACATGAATCCCCGGCGATTGAATATCAGTGTCTACAATCGCCACCCGATTTCCGAAGCTAGCGACAATAGATGCCAGGTTTGCCGTCGTGTTCGATTTGCCAGTTCCACCCCGGTAGGAGTGGATAGAGATAATTTTGGACATGGTTTAGTTTGGAGTGCGAGATTAGACCATACATATGATGTATGAGCGTTTTCAATCAACAGATTCATATTATCCTACAAAAGATGTCAATCTTTTCTTTCCTTGTCTTCTAAATCCTCATTTTTTTGCTCTTTGATCCTTTTTTCTGTGGATTTGCGCGATCGCATCTCTCTAGCCTTCGCTTGCAAATAGCTCAACTCCCCATCAGCTTCAGTTTCCATCGCACGATCATTGTTTCCCCCCTCAACATTAACCGCATTTTGAGAACCATTTTCAGATTCAGTTAGTGCGGCGCGCTGCTTATGTTGTTGAGCTTTTTGCTGTAACTGATTTAAATAATCATCCGGCTGACTTTCCGTGTTTTGAAACTCCGTCGAACCAGCAGTGATTTCTGTGGCTGGTAAAATCTCTTTTGCAGACATCTCTTTTTTGCTTGCTTTCAATTGATCTTTCTTTTTTTGCAAGTCTTTAAAGAACTGTGATTGAGTAATTTCTGCTACTTGCTCATCCTTTTTCGCTTGGTCTATTTCAACTTTGAATACTTGTTTAATCTGATCGGCAATTACTTTCCCATATCCAGATTTATTGAATCTATCCGCTGATACAATACTGCCACCAGTAGCAATTAATGCTAAAGCCGGCGCTGCTACAGGAACCCAACCTCCTAACAAGAAAATCCCGAAACAGATCGTGAAACATACTCCCAGCATCGCCAAAAAGGTTAGTGTCAGGCGCGTCGGATGAGTCATGCGCCAAGCAAAAGTTCCTCCGACAATTGACCAAACCGAAATCCAGATAATTTCCACCCATTCCGGCCAAAACCAAAATAGAGGTCGATTATCCAAAACCCCACTCAAAATTTGGCTAACTACTTGTGCGTGAGTAACTATCCCCGGCATGAATTGATTTTCGTGCTTTCCCGCACTGTAAGGAGTGTAAAAAAAATCTTTAACAGTTTCTGATGTATAACCAATCATTACTATCTTATCTTTTACCAAATTCGGATCGATCTTACCTTCCAAAATATCCATAAGTTTTACTTGGTTGGCAACTTTATTTCTGGCTCTATAATTAATTAATATTTGATATCCTCTAACATCAACATTTTTATATCCTCCGTCATTGGTAGATAATTGTTTAAATTGTGTTTTTCCCAGCCATAAAGATTTGTCTAGCGCGAGTTTTGGGTAAATTCTTTCAACTTTCAGATAACGTAATGCTAGCTGGAGATTAAAGGAAAATAAAACTTGGGAATTGTCATTGCAAAGGTGTTTTTCAGCAGAATCACTACTTTCTAATGCAGGGGGTTTCATAAATAATAAAGCCCTGCGGACTACCCCACCCTGATCTACTCCGAAATCGGCAAATCCAATCCGGTCTTTTGGCATTCCGGGGGGAGGCGGAGAACCGGGACTATCGGGACTACCATCGGTGACTAAACATACTCCGATTGTGCGATCGCTTCGGGCCAAAAATTTAGTTAATTCCTCGCGCCCCTCTCCCAGCGGCACATCTCGCAGGACATCTAAACCGATGACTCGCGGCTGTAGTTTTTCAAGTTTTTGTAATATTTCAGCTATTTTGCGATCGGATATTGGCCACTGTTTGAGCTTCTGAATGTCTGATTCGGTAATTCCGACAATTAGCAAGCGCGAGTCTGGACTTTCATCAGGACGCCACCTCACCATCTGATCGTAAGCACCTAACTCGATTGATTCAAGTATTCCCACCTGTCTGGCCCCAATTAACGACAGCGTGACGGCCGCCGTCGCAATTAGTACAGACCTCGCAAATGCTACTGAAGGCTTGTACAGTTGGCTCAATTGGGCTTTTGCCGATCGAATCTGGTTAAATATTTTACTCATATGGCTGGATAAAAGTTTGAGTCGTTTTGAGGTGCTTGCCTGAGCGATCGACTGCCTCTATCTTAGAACAATCGGAAACTTCGGCAACTTTGTCACCAAATCTTACAGTTTCTGGCCTTGAGTGTCTGTAGTAATCTGTGCGCCCTCGACAGCTAGATTTTTTGGCGATCGAACGGACTTGCCGATCGCATTAATTAATGCTATGGATATATCAAGGTTGAAAATGTGTATCTCCGCCAAGTCTCACTACTCGAAAAAAATTGTCGCCAATAGGCAATCTCAGTTTGTAATATGATAAATCAAAGGTACAGAAAAATGAAACGTTTTTTACATCTGGCTAGGCTTTCAGTGGCTTTATGTGCGATCGGGGCTACAATCGGCACTTTACCCACACCAGTACAAGCGCAATCCCAGCCAATTCTGCTGAGTCAAAATCTCAACTTCCAGCCTCCCGACGTCACAGCCCCATCGAACCGACAAGGAGGCACACATCGAGGAAATGGTCAATGTCCCGCTGGTTTATCTATTACTCCCTTAGTACCCACAAGTAATATTGGTTTAACACTCACAGATTCGCCAACATTTTTTGTGTATGTTCCTCAAACCGATGCCCCAATAGAATTCACCTTGCTCAGCGAAAAGGAAGATGAATTAATCTATGAAACTGGTTTCAAAATTGACAAGCCAGGGATTGTGGCAGTGAAAGTTAAACCTGGGAACAAAACTAAATCTCTCGAACTTGGCAAACGTTATGTGTGGTCATTTTCCATGATTTGTGACCCCCAAGATCGATCGGCAGATTTAGTAGTTAAAGGATGGGTACAACGAGTAGAAAAACAGGCAAATATCCAGAGCGATTTGCAAAAATCCGACCCGATGGCAAAACTGAATGTTTACGCTCAAAATGGGATTTGGTACGAAACTCTCAGTGCTCTAGCTGAACTGCGAAGCCAAACACCTTCCGATTCAATTTTGACATCAGAGTGGAATAAATTGTTGCAGTCCCAAGGACTCGATTCAATAGCCACTAAACCGCTAGTTCAGTCTCTTTAACTCTCTCAATTTATCAGGGTTTACTCCGATTTCATCGTGTCTCAAAATCAACAATTTTATACTGTGAAACTGAAATTTAAACTCCAGGTTCACGGTACAAAATTGTTAAAATGAATCTTCTAATTATTTCGACCAATGAATAACTTTCCCACAATTCTAGCACTTGATTTTGACGGCGTAATCTGCGATGGATTAATCGAATATTTTCAAACAGCTTGGCGTACCTACTGTCAAATCTGGAAACCAGCCCAAACAGTGCCAGATTCAGATTTAGCTTCGAGTTTTTACCGAGTCCGCCCAGCCATCGAAACTGGTTGGGAAATGCCACTGCTGATTCGCGCACTGCTGACAGGAATTACGGAAGAGCAAATTTTGCTGGATTGGCCAACCATTGTACCACAGTTAATGACAGAAAATGGTTTGAAAGCTGTGGAAGTTAGCGCGATGTTAGACGGATTACGCGATAATTGGATTGCTGAAGATTTGGCTGGATGGCTTTCTCTGCACCGTTTTTATCCAGGGGTAACCGAAAGTTTACAGAAGTTGCAGGAGAGTTCAGTGAAAGTGGCTATTGTCACTACCAAGGAAGGTCGTTTTGTGCGCGAACTTTTGCAGCTAGCAGGTGTCAAAATGCCCTCAGAATTAATTTATGGCAAGGAATACAACAAGCCGAAACATCAAATTTTGCGGGAATTTTTGGCAGCATCTGGTGAAGATTCTACTATTTGGTTTGTGGAAGACAGATTGAAAACTTTGCTGTCAGTGAAACAGCAGCCGGATTTATCTGAGGTGAAGTTATTTTTGGCTGATTGGGGTTATAATACTCAGGCAGAAAGGGAATCAGTAGCTAAAAATCCACCCGTTAAATTGCTATCTCTGTCGCAATTTGCCGGAAATTTTTTAGTTGATTATTAGTTGTCAGTTGCGTACCCTGAGCGTAGTCGAAGGGCACAGCAAATAACCCTTCGACTCCGCTCAGGGCACTCCAAATAACCAATAACAAATAACAAATGCTCGATTTAACCAAAGCAGCAAAAGCCATGCAGGGAATGAGCCAACATTTAACTGTCGAGGCTCTAGCGGCTCGTCAGCGTTTAGAAGTAGCTCAGAACTTGCTAGAAAAAGCGGCCGGGAGACAGCAAGAATTGGTAGAATTACAAGAGAGTTGGCGCGATCGCAATTTATTCAATTCTGCCACACCGATCGAGCCATTGTGCGATCGCCCTTACATCCCAACACCACCCGCAGCCCACACAGTATTTGCCACAGACGGCTCACAAATCTCACCAAGCCATCACGAAATAGCCTACTGCTACCTACTAAACATCGGCACAGTCATGCTCCATTACGGGCAAAGTCGCCACCCAGTTTTAGACAGTATACCCGAAGTTTTTTACAAGCCAGAAGACTTGTATATTTCCCGACAATGGGGAATTAGAACCGAAGAATGGATGGGATATAAACGCGCAGTTTCCGAAGCAATCTTCCTAGCAGAAATGGGCGAAAATTGGGCAAAAGTTAACAACCATAAATTCCCAGCACCAACCTTAGCAATGGTAGACGGTTCTCTGATTTTATGGTTTTTAGAAGCCTTACCCACCGAAGCACGAGATATAATTTTGCAGCCCATTTTAGAAGCTTGGGACAGATTGCGTATCGCCAGAATTCCCCTATTAGGATACTTGAGCGCTTCTCGTAGCAGTGACAGCCTAGCTTTTCTGCGATTTCAAGCTTGCACCTACGAAGTGCCAGACTGCATCAATAATTGCCCAAATGTTGGATTTGCCGCCACACTTTCTTTCGCAGAAAAAGCACCTTGTCAAGTGTTTGAACCCTTGCGAGATGTCATTTTATGGGCAACAATCTTATTACCCGGACAAAGAAGTCCTTTCTGGAAATCACAATCTCGAATCCTAGATTTGTACGGGCTTAATTCTGTCTATTTCTGTTATGTTAACGTCGGCACAGAAATTGCTAGAATAGAAGTACCAGAATGGCTAGTTGAAGATACAGAACAGCTAGATTTAGCCTTGGGAATGATGCTAGCTCAGGTGAAAAAAGGCGGTGGCTATCCAGTCACATTGGCCGAAGCTCACAATCAAGCTGTGGTGAAAGGAGGAGATAGAGGTCGATTTTTCGCGTTGTTGGAGCAGCAAATGATTAAAGCTGGTATGAAAAATGTCGGAACTTCTTATAAGGAAACACGGAAACGCGGCAGTATTGCTTGAATTAAAAATGAGAGTAAACTTAGGCAGAAACCGGGTTTTTACTTATATCTTGCATCTGAGTGTTTAACGCTGATAAAAAACCCGGTTTCTTTGGTATTGATGCGTAATTAGAGTGAAAAATATTATATGCCGATTGAATTAATCATCTTAATTGCTTCATTACTTGTATCTTGGTTAGTATTTAATTGGGCTGTCAAAGTATTGAAGGCTAGCATCGGGACGGCGATTGCTATGGCAGTAATTGTACTAACAATGCAGTTAATGTTTGGAATTGGGCCAAATCAATTGTTTCAGTATGTAATTAATCTGCCCGAAACACTTTGGAAAATGATTTCGGGCAAATGATATAAGAGAAGGAAGAAGGAAGAAGGAAGAAGGAGAATTTTCCCTCTTATCGATAATTCATATCAATTTCGGTAACACCGGAATGATATAGAGGACACTCCAAAAGCCCAAGGAGTGTCAACAACCAGGTCAAACCCATCGGCCGGCAAGGGTTGAAACTCCTGCCTCAAAGCGCAATTCCTCTCAAAGAGGACTGATGATTTCTTGAGTCCTCTTTGAGAGGACTGTCTTCTATTAGACAGGGGTTTTAACCCCTGTCTCCAGGGCGGGCCCACTAACTTTCGAGCATTTGCAACTTGTACAAACTAGCATACAAGCCTTCTTGCTGCAACAATTCATCGTGGGTACCAGACTCTATCAATTGCCCGCGCTTGAGCACCAAAATGCGATCGACATTTCGGATAGTTGAGAGTCGGTGAGCAATAATTATCGCCGTTCTTTCTTCCATTAAACGCTCTAGTGCTTGTTGAATTAGAGCTTCTGTCCCCACGTCCAAACTAGCAGTTGCTTCGTCTAGAACTAAAATAGTCGGATTGCGAATAGCAGCGCGAGCAAAGGCTAATAATTGCTTTTGTCCCCCTGACAAATTCGTCCCCCGTTCCCGCAATTGTGTATCATAACCTTGAGGTAATTGTTCAATTAAACCGGCAACATTTGTCTTTTCTGCTGCTGCTTTAATTTCCTCGATCGAGTAATTTTCACCCAGGCTAATATTGCTCTTAACATCACCAGCAAATAGAAAACCATCTTGGATAATCACACCTATATACCGTCGCAATTCTGCTTGAGGCAAATCCCGAATATCGACATGATTAATTAAAATACGTCCTTTGGTGGGTTCATAGAGGCGACAGAGGAGACGAATAATTGAACTTTTGCCAGCACCGGTTGGGCCAACTAATGCGACTTTCTCACCAGATTTGATTGTGAAATTGAGATTTTGCAGAACATATTCATCTTCTTTGTAAGCAAACCACACATTGTCAAATTGGATTTCTCCTGATTCTAAATCCTGCGATTTGGCAATTTCATCTGGATGACTGGCAATAAGTAGCGGTGAATTCTCTTCCCTTTGTCTGTCTTCCTGCTGACTTCTTCTTTCTTCCTTCTGTGCGCTAGTTGGATCTTTGATTTCGATGGGTTCATTGAGAATATCACTAATCCGTTCAACGGCGGTAAATCCTGCTTGAATAGCGGTAAATTTCTCAGCAAATTGCCGTAGCGGATCGAAGAGACGTTGAGCAAACAGAATGAATGCAGAGAGAGTCCCAAAGTTAATTGTACCTGCTAGAAGGCTTTGACCGCCCATCCACAACACTGCTGCGATCGCAACTAAAGCAATCCATTCTAATGTAGCAGATACGGCGGAGTCGTAAAAGATAGTTTCATCAATTTCTTTAATGTAGCGCTGATTGGTGACGCGAAACAATTCAGAGTTGAATCTTTCGCGGCGGAATAGCTGAACTACACCAATACCAGTCAGGTTTTCTTGCAGTTGTGCGTTGAGATCGGAAAGTTCTTCTCTAGTATTGTAATTTGCTATGCGATATTTGTACTGAAAATAAACGATTAGTGCGGTAATTGGTATCATCATCAACACCAACATTAAAGCAAGTTGCCACTGCATGGTAAACATGAATATGGCAATTACTAAGATTGAAAATAAATCGCCAACAATGCCGATCGCACCAGAAGAGAAAACTTCGCCCAAAGCCTCGACATCACTGGTGAGGCGAGTCATCAGTTTGCCTACGGGAGTGCGATCGAAAAATCTGACTGCGAGGGAAGTGACGTGGGCGAACAAATCATTTCTAATATCAGTAGTAATTATTTGCCCTACTTTCGTGACTAAATAGCCTTGAACTGATTGCAATCCTAGCCGAAATGTGATAGTTAGCATTAGCATAACTGCCAGAATATTTAATCCAGCAGACAAAGGCATTCCCCGCAAAAATTCGTAGGTAGGTTCAGCTCGAATTAGGGAAATTGCCTGTCCGATCAAGATGGGTTGAACAGCACCTGATATGGCTAGTGGTACTAATAGGACGATCGAAATAATCAGCAAGCGTTTGCTGCGGGTTGCATAGGATGCCAACCTCATGAATAACCGCCAGTCTGTTTCGCGGCGGGGTTGGTTTTTGGTATCTGCTACTGATGAGGAAACGGTCATTCGATTTTAGATTTTAGATTTTAGATTTTAGATTGCAGAAGTAATTCTGTGACTCTATATAATAATTGTAGCAAATACAATCAGTTAAATCATGCAAGAAATAGAAACAGCTAGATTATATCTAAGACAATTTACACCGGGCGACTTAGATGAGCTGTACTGCATTTACAGCGATTCCGAAGTAATGAAATACATCGGCAAAGGAGTTAGAACTAGAGAAGAAACAGAAATCGCCCTTCATACTATGCTCCAATGTTGGCAACAAAACAACTTTGGAATGTGGGCTTTAGTACATAAAACAGACAGTAAAATGATCGGTCGATGCGGACTTTGTTTTCTGGACAAAACATCGGACGTTGAGCTTGGCTATGCGATCAACAAAGCTTATTGGAATCAAGGATTGGCGACAGAAACATCTTTTGCTAGTTTAAACTATGGATTTGAAATATTAAAGTTGGAGAGAATAGTTGCGATTGCTCGCCCCGAAAATATCGCCTCCCAGCGAGTGATGCAGAAAGTTGGCATGAAATATGAAAAAAATGCTCGTTATTATGAAACTGATGTAGTATATTATTCTAAATCGCGATCGACCAGTCAAGATTAAGCCGATCGCCTGTACACCCAGTTGTCAGATCCTCGATCGAGCGATCGGACTTTTTCCCTTCCTTTTATTCCTCCCGCAATTTTTGGATATCTTCTACGCTCAAACCAGTCATTTGACTGATGGTTTGATCGTCAAGTACATTCAGAAGTTGCCTAGCAATTTCGAGAGCTTTTTCTCTCATTCCTTCTTCTCTGCCCTCTTCTCTGCCCTCTTCTCTGCCCTTTCGCGAGATTCCCTGCTGATCCAGAATATACCTTTCGCGTGCTTCTAAATCTGATAACTCTTCTGGATTCAAGTTAGTTTCATTAGCAATAGCAAAGGCTTGCTGTATTTCGGAGACTGTTTCCATTGTTTGCGGTACTACTTCCAAACAGGGAGCATTTTTCATAAAATAAACCCACTTGTCAGTCAAGGTTTCTAACTGATCCAATTGTTTGTTAAATTTTGGCAATTCGATAAAGATCATTTCTATCTCTGGATCGATATAATCAAATAAACGCTTTTTCTCCTTGAACACAAAGTGAGAAATTACTTCTCGGTCATTATCAAACATTTCAAAATCAGTAATTGTCAAAGCGATTACAGGTTTTAACTTAAAGTAACCTTCACCACGCATCAGTTGAGTCGAGTAAGTTTTCGCAGTATTGTAAACCACCCGTTTCGCAAAAGATTCTACATTTAAAACTTGCATCTCGATAATTACAGTTGCGCCTCCTGTAAGTCTGGCTTTGACATCCAGGTAAGAATCTTTGAGATACTGTACTCTCGATGCTAAATATGGGTCGATAATTTCTAGGTCGGCGATGGTGGGGTTGCCATCATAAATCATAGCATTGAGAAAGCTGATTAAGATTGGTTTGCTTTCATTTGAGCCGAAGATTTTTTTGAATGCAAAATCAGTTTTGGGGTTAATGAATCTCATGGTTAATCTATATTAAAGTGATTTACCTATTATTTTAAACCAGTTAGCGCTTGCTATATCTTCTTTTTGGTACTACTTTGGGCGATCGACCTTTAAAGCGCTCTGACTTTGCAGTAAATTTAAATAGTTGTTTGGAGAAAATTAATTAGGCGATCGCAGCAGGTACGCCACTGGTTCGCATGATCGAAGAAAAGCGAGAACAAGGAGTTTTTCTCAGTGTCTTAGGCTTTGGGACTGGTAATTTGCAAGATCAAGATTTTAACGACGACAAATATGCTATCTTTTGTATCGGCTGACAATTACGAATTCTTCTCCAATTGCTTGTTAACCTTTAGAATCTTTTTAGCAAAATACTCTTGTCTGTGTCCCAATCTTTTAGCGACTTCCAACCCTTTTTGATAAGCTTCCAAAGCTTTTTTATAAGTTTTCATTTCCTGATAAACTTGACCGAGATTATCGTAAGCGCTCATCAGCCCATAAAAGTTATAAGCCCGTTCTTCCAATAGCAATTGCATTTGATAAATCCGCACAGTTGGCTCAAACTGTTTTTGCGATCGATAAAGTAATGCTAATTTTTCCAAAGCTTCGCTAGCTTGGGCATACTGTTGAATGGGGACGGCTAAATTGTATGCTTCCTGATAGTATTGAGCTGCTAAATTGATTTGACCTAGGGTTTCGTAATCGCTAGCGATCGCAATTTTTAGCGGTGGTATCGCACTGGGATTTTGGAGATTAAGATATACTGATGCTAATTTTTCCCTAGCTGCGATCGCCTTTAGAGGCTGTTTCGACTGCTGGTAAACATGGGCTAACTGTCTCAGAGCATCCACTTCAGTAGGAGGAGTTACAGGCTGGGGAGGTGCACCATTTCCCGCTACTACAGCAGGATTTGATACGACAGAATTGGCGGTAAATAAAGCACGATTCTCCTGGATTAAAGTTGCCAATTCCTCATAGACAGCAGCAGCTTTCTCGTAACTCAACCAATTAATGTGAATTAGCCCGATCGCCTTTAAAGTCTGACCCTCAAATAAAATATCCTGTTTCTGACGCGCATTGTCAAGAATTTGCTGATAAACTTCTATAGTCGGGCCTTTAGCGCGCACTTGCTGAAAAGCAGCAGCCAAAGCTGGAAGCAACTCAGTATTAACTGGTAGCTCAGATTTGACTTGTTTTTGAATCAATTGTAATCGTTGAGTAATCAACTGTAATTCGATGTTTTTACTGCTACTCCAAGCAACACTTCCCACCCGACTCAAAGCAGCAATTTCCACCTGCGGGCCAAGATAGCGTCGCAGTCGCAATTCTCGGAACCAAAGTTCAAACGCACCAATCCCGTCTCCAGCTTGCAATTTAGCCAATGCTTCCAAATTCAACCCATCCAAAGTCGCACTCAATTCATCCCGCTGAGTGCTACTCAAAGACTCATTGTTGGGAGTTAGGGGATCTGGTGTGGTAATCTCTAACGGATTAGGCGAAAATTGATCCAAACCTGGTGGATTAGTTTGGGCGCTAGCAATAGAACCAGCACACAGCCACAAAAACAGCAAACACCCGATGGGGACAGAACTTCTCATCATCAAAATTTGGTTGTAACGACCCAGCATTGATTTCCTAAAGATTAAGTTTTGCATATCATACAAAACGGTATATATCATGTCACAAATATGGCACAAAAGCCCACAATTAAACAAGATCGGTAAAATACAATTTACCGCACTGAGCAATTATTTTGATTTCAAGACCATTGGCGATCCTCTTCGTTGGCGTAGCCCCCGTAGGGGCGGGCTTCGCCAACGCATTTTGCGCTTATTCAGTTTAGCCCTAATCCTGTTAACTATATGCACAGCTTGTGCAGCACCTCCCGCAGCCGCCAAAGACCGTTCTTTCCCTGAAATGTCCCTAGAATTTTTGGGCGACTACCAGTTGCCAAAAATGAGTTTTGAAGGAACACCAGTCGGAGGTTTATCAGGAATCACCTACGACTCCAAAGGTATGAATGAAGCCACTTCCCAAGCCTATCAATTTTATGCTCTTTCGGATGACCCCAGCGAAAATGGAGAAGCCAGATTTTACAGTCTCCGACTCGACCTCAAATCAGGAGATACAGCAAGTGTTGGTCTGAAAAAAGTTACTGTCGAAGGTGTTACTTCCCTCAAAAAAGCAGATGGTGAAACCTTCCCTTGGGGCTCGATAAATCCTGAAGGAATCGCTCTTTCTCCCCGTAATTCCGTCTTTGTCGCCAGTGAAGGTGTGACTCATGTTGGTATTCCTCCATTGGTCGGAGAATTTGACTTGAAAACTGGTAATCAGCGGGGAACATTGCCGATACCAAAGCGCTATATTCCAGATGCTAGCGATGAGAAACAGCAGCAAGGAGTGCTGGATAATTTGGGTTTTGAATCTTTAACAATCGATCCAGAAACTTTTAGTCCGGGCGGTCTCGATCCGTTTCGTTTGTTTGTGGCTACAGAAGCGCCTTTAATGCAAGATGCAGATCCGGAACAGGCAAGTAAACTGCGTATTTTACATTATGTCATTGTTGATAAAACACCGCAATTAATCTCAGAGAACCTTTACACGTTAGACCAAGTTCCTATGAGTATATTGAACGGTTTAACAGAATTAGTGGCGATTAGTGGTGGTCAATTTTTGAGTTTAGAGCGTTCTTTTGGTCTTTCAGGATACGGTGCACGGATTTATCAAGTTGCAGTTGGGGCGGCTACAGATACTTCTAGAATCAATAGCTTCAAAGGAAAAACAGCGATGGTTGAACCTGTGAGGAAGAAATTGCTTTTAGACTTGAGCGAATTGGGGATTCCGTTGTACAATTTAGAGGGAATGACTTTGGGGCCTCGCTTGCCGGATGGTAGTCAGAGTTTGGTTTTGGTGAGTGATGATAGTTTTGATGAAGCTCAACAAACTCAGTTTATTTTGTTGAGTTTGAAGGGTAAAGTTTAGTTGATATGGGCGGGCTAGAAGCCCACCACACAAAAAGATTTACTATGTGTGGAACAGGCATCTTGCCTGTTCATCAAAATGGTATGATTTTAGTAGACTCCATCTTCATCAAACTTTTAATCAGACTGTGGCAGAATTTTTAGATAGCACAAAACCATGAGTTTAGAAATTATTGCACATCGGGGATTTTCGGCGATCGCGCCTGAGAACACTTTATTCTCTTTTGAAGTTGCGATCGCACGAGGAGCTAGTTCGATCGAATTTGACATCCAGCTATCTGCTGACAGCGTACCCGTGATTTTCCACGACGCAACACTGGATAGGATTACGGGCGTTTCCGGTAAAGTCAGGGAGACAAATTTGTCGGAATTGCAAACATTGGATGCAGGGAAATGGTTTAGCCATGAGTTTTCAGGACAAAAAATTCCTACATTGGAGGAAGCGCTGAATATTCTCAAAAATGTTGACAAATTTCTCTACTTTGATGTCAAACCTCACTGCGAATGGTCTGATTCAGAAGTTGCAGATTTTGTCAAGACTTTGCAGGATGCAGGAATTCCAGAAAAATGCGTGATTACCTCGTTTAACGATGGATTTCTCGAACAAGTGCGCCAAATATCTGATGATTTGGCGATCGGGCATATTGTTGCTAATCTGGAAGCATACAAGTCTCAATTGGCTCAAGCCGTAGCCAACAGTGATCATCTGATTAGCAGTTTGTATCGTGTTTTGCTGGAAAATCCTGGACTGATTGCAGAAAGCCGCAATCAGGGAGTTGATATTGTTGCTTGGACGGTGGACGATTCAGCAGATATGCAAAAGTTACTTGATTTGGGAATAACACGGATAGTCACTAATTGTTTGATATGATTTTTGCAACCGCAGATGTAGGCAGATTAACGCAGATGGACGCAGATAAGAGATGAATTATTTTTGCAACCGCAGATGTAGACAGATTAACGCAGATGGACGCAGATAAGAGATGAATTATTTTCGCAAAAGTATCCATGAAATGTCTGGCTATTTACCGGGGGAACAACCAGCAATAGGTACTAAGATTATCAAACTCAATTCTAATGAAAATCCCTATCCACCTTCTCCACAAGCTTTAAAAGTGCTTCAGGAAATAGACGGAGAGATATTGCGACGCTATCCAGATCCAACTGCCAAACAATTCCGCCTCGCAGCCAGCAAAATGCTCGGAGTTCCTGATGATTGGATTGTCGTAGGTAATGGCAGTGATGATTTATTGAACTTAATAGTTCGTGCTGTTGGCGAAACCGGAAAACAAGTTGTTTGTCCCGCACCTACCTATGTATTATATCGCACTTTGGCGGAAATTCAGGATGCAGAATTTGTCGAAGTTCCCTATCCAGATGACTATCAATTACCTGTTGATTTACTAATTGCCGCCCAAGGTGCTGTGACTTTTGTGGCTTCACCAAATAGTCCATCGGGAACAGCGATATCTGTTGCAGATTTGGAGAGATTGGCTAAGGGGTTATCTGGGATTCTGGTGATTGATGAAGCTTATGTTGATTTCGCTGAAAACAATGCTTTGGAGTTGACAAAAAAGTATAATAATGTTATAGTTTTGAGGACGCTTTCTAAAGGGTATTCCCTGGCAGGATTGAGGCTGGGTTTTGGGATCGCAAATCCTGCCCTGATAGCTGAGTTAAATAAAATCAAAGATAGTTACAATGTTGATGCTTTAGCTTATCTCGTTGGTGAGGCTGCGATCGCAGATCAGAACTACAAAACAGCCAATGCTGAACAGATTAAAGCTTCACGAGCAAAATTAGCGCTTATCCTGAAAGAGTTGGGCTTTGATATTTGGCCCTCGCAAACCAACTTTTTGTTAGTCAGGCCGCCAAACGGTGATTCAGAAAGGATTTATCAAAGACTGAAAGTAGAGGGAATCTTGATTCGATACTTCAATCAGCCGCGATTAGCAGATAAGTTGCGAATTACTGTAGGTACGGAGGAACAGAATCAAATGTTAGTTCAAAGTTTGAGAGGAATTTTATAGACAAGTAGCAAGTGCTGGCAAACATTAACTTATATTAAAAAAGATTGACTTCCACATATACAAGTGTTATCGGCAGCCTGATTTGGGAAGATCAGAACACAAATCAACTTTTTTGCTATATTGACCTGCAATTAGGATATTGACACTCTCAGGGAATCAACGCCACTAAGATTCTGCTGACAGAATTAGACCAACGGTGTTACCTAAATCTAATCTCGCTGCGACCGTCAAACGCCACCTACCTAGTCACCAATCGTCAAGCGATAGTTACTAGCTACTTTTTTTGTTTCTAGTGCTTTCAGAATCCATCACGCTTGCCAAGACGCGGTACGCTCGACAACCTGCCTTTATTTGCTCTTTCCTGTCATACTGCACGCTTGACTAAAACCTAACCGTTGTTTCATAGGAGCCGGGATTTCTCCGATACTAGGATGCTTCAACACGTAGATGTTTTTGTTCTTACTCACAATCTAAATTGTATCATACTACGAAGAACACTCTTGACTGAAGTCCCACGAGTCCCTTCCCTCTCAGGACTAAAGTCTCTGAGTTTCCCGCATCCCGTATTATTTTGATGAGGAGTTTAACGTAATGAAGAATTTGAATTTTTGGAACAAGCCTGCTGTATTACTGAGTGCGATCGCGATCGTAGTCGGAAGTTTGTCGGCAAATACCATCGCTGCTGTGGCTCAATCAACATCCAATCTCAGTCAGGATGCTGAAAATGTTTCATTGAAAAATAGCCCCGCCTTTGAAATCGCCCAAGCTGGGAGTCTTTGCCGTAAAGTCACTCCCAAAGAGGGTTTGACCATTCGACAAAGTTCAGATACTAAATCCGCTAGAGTTGGCGGTGCCGCCATGAACACTCAAGTAACCCTGGCTGCTGGTGCAACTTCCATTAAAGGCTCCGACGGCCGCCTATGGATGGAAATTACCGCTCCAGTAAAGGGTTATGTGGCGATTGGATATCCCAATAACGATCGTAATTTAGTTTCGTGTACCACAGGAAGCGCAGTTACTCCAAGTCCTTCCCCAGCACCAGCCCCAGCGCCGACAACTGCGCCTTCGCCAGCACCGACACCGACAGCAACACCAGCACCGACACCGACAGCAACACCAGCACCGACACCGACAACTGCACCAGCACCCGCACCTACAACTGCACCAGCACCAGCACCGACAACTGCACCAGCACCAGCACCAGCGCCTACAACTGCACCAGGCCCTGTCAGTCTGTGTCGCCAAGTAGAACCTCGTGTAGCACCGAATGGTTTATCGATTCGCGCTGAGCCTTCAAAGACTGCTGTGGTTAAAGGTGGCGTAGGTGCTAACGGTAAAGTAACGCTTGTACCAAATTTCACATCTGTGAAAGATAAGAATGGAGAAAATCGCAATTGGGTTGAAATTTCAGCCCCTGTTGCTGGGTTTGTTTCGGCTGGAAATTTGATTATGTGCAAGTAATATCAATTCTGCTTGCACCGTTAGGTGATAGTTAACGGTTAACAGTTAACTGTTGACTGTTAACTGTCGAACAATACGAATTTCTACCTACAAAGGCCGCTTGCCCAATTTTGATGTCCGCGATTTGGCTGACACTTCGATTGTCGGCCAATCCAGACAATTTCCCACTTATTTTGCCTGAATACAAGCTCAATCCGGTGTCGCATTCCAGCAACAGAATCGTCAGCTAAACCGATGACAGTCTGAACAATTACTGCTGTTTCTCGCGTGGGATATTCCACCGAAATGCCATCGCTTTTTCTGCCTTCAGATTCTTGGTCACTACTGAAGAGTTTTGATGCGATATCTTTGGGGTTGGAGACTTTGATTTTGCGATCGCCCAGGAACTGTTTGACGTTAATTGATTCATAGTTCGATCGCATTGCAGGCTGCGAAAGTGCTACAATAGGAGATTGGATGTAGGTAAAAACAGCGAGGAAAAAGAGTGCTTCTTTGACAATTAACTTATTCATTATGCTTGAGATTGTGCCAAAAAGTTTTGTCTCCTTGATGCGAAAGCCACCAAGTCTGCCGGGGTGAATAGGGTTTGTTGCCATGAGGGACGGGACATTAGGCGATCGCACCAAGCTTGAATTTTAGGATAACCATCTATGGATACACCAACCCAAGATAGCAAAGGCACGACGGTACCGGCAACGCATTCAGCATATGTTAGAGTGTTGCTACCGAAAAAAGCGCGATCGTCCAGCAAACCTTCAAAGAATGTCAGTACAGAATCGACTTTTTCCTTAGCCTTTTCTATTGCTTGAGGTTCAGGAATTCCCCAGCCCATTCTTTCACTGCTGAGGGGATAAAGTGCGGGTCCAAGTTCATTCACCGTGACCAATTCCACCATTTTCACAACTGCCAAATCTTTCGGATCTTTCGGAAGCATTGCCGGTTCAGGATACTTCGCTTCTAGATAGTCAAGAATTGCCAGAGACTCGACGACGGTGAAGTCACCATCGACCAAAACTGGGACGCGATGAAAAGGATTCATTGCCACAAATTCAGGTTCCAAGTGATCGCCGTCCAAGTGGATTGTTACCAATTCAAAAGGTAGGTTTTTTTCGATTAGCGCAACCCACACGCGGCTGGAGTTGGTGGAAATGGGAATATGGTAAAGTTTCATGATGATTGTGGTGCTTGTTGAGAGTGATGTGTTAAGGATTGAGTTCTCTCGCGCTGCGGAAAATATTTAGATTTTAGTCAATTTTACGCGATCGGGGGGCGATCGTGCTTTTAGTGCGATCGGACATCATTACCTGTAGTGCGATCGAGCTTGGATAGCATTTGATAACTTACGCTGCTAAACTGGTACAGCACACAGCGGTTGATCGCTTGTCAAGAGTTGCAGCGATCGCTGATATTACGCTTCTTTTAGAACTTGTTAAAGAGTTTCATAAAAAAGAACAATTGGAATTCGACGAAAAAGTCGATCGTGATGTTTTAGCAAATCTTTTGGCTGATGCGTCTTTGGGACAAGTGTGGCTGATTCAGCAAGAAGATGAGGCGATCGGCTATATTATTTTGACGCTGGGTTACAGTTTAGAATACCGAGGCAGGGATGCCTTTATTGACGAGTTTTATATCCGACCCAACTATCGCGGACAAGGCATTGGAACTCAGACTTTAGCATTTGCAGAGGATACCTGCAGAGTTTTGGGAGTCCAAGCTCTTCATCTGGAAGTAGATTTTGAAAATCCCGATGCACAGCGTCTTTATCACAGAGTAGGTTATCAAAGTCATAACCGTTTTCTGATGACTAAAAATTTGGCAGTCTCTGAAGACAAGGATTTGGGCAATTAAGAATGTTCTCACACTCTTGATGGGCTGATTATTGATTGATAGTGACTTCCTGGCGCACAGACGAGGTAATCGCCTCTACTAGAAATAATCGCTCGCTAAGTGACAAATTAAGCGTTAATTTCATTAATTCTTGAAAAGATAATTCTTCTTTTGCATATTCGGAAGAATTATCATTCCGATCTGGCGAAAAAACCTCATCAGAACTTAAAGGCTTGACTGAAGTATTATGCTCTAAACTTTTCTTCATATCTGCGAGTAGAAGCTCTAAAAATTTAATATCGTTCCCTAGATCCGCAGCCTCATCCTCTTCTATATCTTCAATTACCTGCAAACGTTCTTGATAGGCATTGATTTGATGTTCGATCGCTTCTATAATAAACCTTAAATCTTTAAATGATAAATTCATATTGCTTAGCTGTCATTTGATTTATTTTCTCCAAGTTTATCCTCGACCGTTTCACCGTCTCCACTATCGGCTAAATTGTTACTTTCATCTGAAACTTCATAATTATCCATAATTTCAAGCAATAAATGCTTTAAATTCTTATCCGGTGGTCGTTTCTCAAATTCTGCGTGTGTGTAAATCCAAATTAACACAACTTCTTTTTTTGTAAGATTTAACAAATAGATAAGTCGCCCCTGTTCAGCGGCTCCCCGAAGCTGAGGCATTTTAAACTCAAGCTTCCAAAATTCCAACCCCTCACGGCTACAGCCTTTGGGCCAAGGTTCTAAATGTCCCAACGGTGGACGGGGACGGGGGTCAACACTCAAAATTCTGAGGAATTTTTGGATTAATTCGACAAATTTCACTAATCCTACCTGATTTTTACGATAGTGATCGCGGATTAGTTTTTGCTGAGTTTTATCAAAGTTCTTCGAGAGCTTGATATGAAATTGCTCTGATTCGTTCACAGGCCTCCTCCGCTGTCATCGCCTCGATAGTTTCTAACTCTTCAAAAGTCTGTTCCAGGGCTTCAGATAGTGCTTTTTGATAAGCAATATCTTCCCTTTCTATTCCACTCAAAATCGCATTAAGAAGACGTTGAAATGCTGCACCGTAAGCTATAAAAGCGTCTTGCTCACCTTTGATTGCAATTGAAAATAAAGAAAAAGCCAAATAAAAACGCCCTAAAAATTCACTAAAAACTCCCTTAATTCCTTGAGGGGGTTCAATTAAGGCATAGGCAAAAATTTTGAGTAATTCTCTAGTCTCAGGGGGAATCTGCTCCCAACGAGCGTCAATTATGACAGCTAAATTGTTTGCTTTTTGAGCCAGTTCCCAAAACCTTGAAGCGCTGGATGTGCGCGGCTGAAATATCTGCCGAATTTCGCTGGGGCTAATTGTAATAGTGGCTGACATTGGCCTGACCTCTTGCGATGCGATCGCTTTACGGATACTCAATCATTCTTAGTATATCAGAGACTTGGAAATCGGTAATAATTCCAGTCAAAGAGGTATCTCTCAAAGCTTTCAACAGAATATTGAAAGCGCCATTTAAGTCACGGTCTAATTTGTGACCGCAGGAGGGACAGGTAAAATACTTGTTACCTCCTAATTTTGTGTGGACGCGACCGCACTTTGAACAAGTCTGAGATGTGTACTCTTCAGTTACGTCTACTACAGCACAACCATATTTGGCTGCTTGATGCTTCAACGTTTGTTTGAATTTATAGTGCGAGAGCGTGACCATCGCTCTGGCAGTTTTCGTATTGAGGCGACGCTTGCCTTTTTTTACCATCTGCTGAGTCTCAAAAGTCGGCAGAAAGATTACTTTGTATTTGTGACACAAGTATTTCGCTGTTTTCTTGTGCAACTCAGAAACCAAGTTTTTAATCTTGATTCTGATTTTAGATGCAGCCTTCCTCAAGCAATACCGCAGCCGTTTAAAGCTTCGCCCCTTACTGTGACCGACTCGACTCATTAATTTATCTAGATGTCTGGCAAGACGGTAAATTCTACCAATGTCGTACTTGCCTATTTCTAGGATCTCTTGTCCGTCAAAACCAGTCATGAATGTTCTCACGCCGGGGTCGAGCGCTATGACTAAGCCCGAATTACTCGGAGCAGGTTTAACCTCATCAATCGCATAACTGATAAACCACTGACCGTTAATAAGACTAAGGCTTGGCTCGTGTTGCATAACTTCCACAATTGGTTCTGCCGACTTAAAATTCAAACCCTTAGTTGCTTGAGGATAAAACGTATCCGTCTTCCAGTTATCGGTTTGAAACCTGATAGTTTGAGAAGGCGCTCGAAGCGTTCTAAACTTAGCCGAACCTCCAGATTTTTTAGCAGCTTTATGAGCTTCAAAAGCTTGAAAAACTGCCAACTGTCTGGGATTGTATGGCTGTTGCTTTATCCACTCTGGCGCAGCATCCATAATTTGTTTGCGCAGATCGTATTTACCAATTTTCTGAGTTTTGAGGGTGGCAATCGCTTGGTTGTAACACCACCGACTAGCGGCTATCCAAGTTCTCCAAACTGCTGCTAACTTCGTTTCCGGGTAAACTCGGATCTTTTTTGATACTAGATTTGTATTTCCTGAGTCCGTAGAGTCGGCAACTGAATACGTGGATGATGGCAAGGATATCTTCAACGAGTTCTCGTTCTGGAGATAGCTCTGTTCGACCGAGAACCAGGAGTTTGCAATCGTTTTGCTCGCACATCCATCGAATAAGGTCACAACCAAACCTTGCGAGTCGGTCTTGGTGGCAGTCAGGCAATACAAAAATTTAGCTGTCCCCTGGGAGCGACAGCTATTTCTATGAAAAAGGCGGGCCCGAAAGCCCGCCCTCTCAAACTATCGATTAATAATCGAAGTCGCCGCCACCCATGCCGCCGCCACCGCCAGCAGCAGCGCCTTCCTTGGGTTCTGGCTTGTCAACGACGATGCACTCAGTTGTCAACACCATGCCGGCAATAGATGCAGCATTTTGCAGAGCAGAACGAGTCACCTTCGCAGGGTCAACGATACCAGCTTCAAACATATCGACAAACTCGTTTGTCGCTGCGTTGAAACCAACGTTGAATGGCTTTTCTTTGACGCGCTCAGCAATCACAGCGCCATTCAAACCAGCATTTTCAGCAATCCGCTTCAGAGGAGCAGCCAAAGCACGGGCAACAATTAATGCGCCGGTCAATTCTTCGCCCTTGAGGTTGCCATTAGCCCACTCTTCTAATTGAGGAGTCAGGTGAGCCAAAGTTGTACCACCACCAGGAACGATGCCTTCTTCCACAGCAGCTTTGGTTGCGTTGATCGCATCTTCCAAACGCAGTTTGCGATCCTTCATTTCGGTTTCAGTTGCAGCGCCGACTTTGATTACTGCAACGCCACCAGCCAATTTGGCCAAGCGTTCTTGCAGCTTTTCTTTGTCGTAGGAAGATTCGGTTTCGTCCATTTGACGACGAATTTGTTCGCAGCGAGATTTGACTGCGACTTCGTTACCTTCGGCAACAATTGTGGTGCTGTCTTTGGTGATGGTGACGCGGCGGGCTTTGCCGATCATTTCCAGCTTGGTGTTTTCCAGTTTCAAACCGGCATCTTCGGTGATTAGTTGACCGCCGGTCAATACGGCGATATCTTCTAACATGGCTTTGCGTCGATCGCCAAAACCAGGTGCTTTAACAGCAGTTACATTC
>REAP01000096.1 GCA_004294385.1 Oscillatoriales cyanobacterium
AGCCTTTGATGAACAGGCTTTCCGGCCTGTTCCACAAGACAATTTATCTTTTGTGGAACAGGCCGGAAAGCCTGTTGCGACAAATTTTAGCAAATTTCCCAAACTCTCCTGAAAGAGGCATGGAGACACCGGAGACTAACTTAGTAGATGCACCCTGATTAATTAACTCCCGACCAATTTTTGGCCGGGTTTTTTTTGCCCATTTCAGAAACCGGGTTTTTTACCAAAATACTGCACTTGACTCTTTAACTATTGGAAAACCCGGTTTCTTTAGCCTCGATGCACCCACAACTCAAATCGCCTCAAAAGACTGCACCTCAAGCACCGGCCCAATCATCGCAAAAGTCATAATATCCTTACGCACCAAACCTTTGACACTGACCTTCAAACCCTCCTTTTTCAACTCAGAAGGAGCATCTTTCAGTTCATAAGTTTCCCCATCATCCCCAACCAAAGCCCAAGTACCAGGGCCCAATCCTTGACGTTCAATCACACCCTTCACAGTAATACTCATACTGATCGCACCTCAGTTTTCATTGCTAAACGCGCCAGTCCGAAACACAACAAAGCATTGACAATCAAGAAAGATTGTGCTACCAAACCAGAACCCAATCCCCAAACACCAGGAGACACAAAAGCATTCACAGCCAAACTGCTAGCAAAGCCGATCGAAGTTGCGATCGCGATCCACTTCCACTCTCGATGTCCCAACAGCAAAACAATCAAAATCCCAGGAATCAAAACACTAGCAAAAATCGGATTCAGGAGACTACTACCATTAATTGCGCCACCAAGTTCAGGAATAGAACTACCCATCACCCGCAGCGGCCATTGTGGTAAGTCAAATACAAACAGATTTCGCAGGAAAAATAACCCAGAACTACCAGCAACCAAACCACCAGAAAAACCCCAAGTCCACGCAAACGGGAAATAATTCCGCAACAAGAAAGCCAGCAAATAAGAACCGAGTACCATTCCAATCTTCGGTAACAGCGCCACAGCACCGCCATCAATCCAGAAACGAGGGCTCAGATAGCCATTATCGCGCAACCAGCGGAAGAAATCGCGAAAATTGATTTGTCCGCGCTGGGCTAGCTGAACGGCGGCTGCTGCGTCCAGATTTCCCGCCCCAAAATGGTTTAGCGGATCTTCGCTGACAACTCGCGCCGACTGCAAAAGTACGCTGCGAATTTCGTCTGGTTCCGTAATACCAGAAGCTTTCACCAACGCAGCAACAGCCGCAACGTGGGGAGATGCCATGCTAGTACCTTGATAGCCTTCAAAAATTTCTGCACCGGTTTCTGGGTCGATCGTACTTTGAATAATTTTCCCACTTTCAGAACCACCGGGTGCAGCAATATCAACCCCAGCGCCGAAGTTAGAATAACCAGCTTTTTCGTCATCCGGGCCGAGGGCAGAAACGCCGATGACATGGGGATAGCGGGCGGGATAGGAAGCCGAACTATCGCCGGAATTCCCGGCTGCTGCGATGATGACAACGCCCTTACTGTGGGCATAATCGATCGCCTCTTCCATCAACTGACTTTCGCCACCACCACCGAGACTCATGTTAATCACATCAGCGCCGTTGTCAGCAGCAAATTTAATTGCTTCAGCGATATCAGCAACCGTACCACCGCCACTACCACTCAACACTTTTAGCGGCATTAAAGCTGCTTCGTAAGCGATACCAGCAACACCGTAATTGTTGTTAGTTGATTGGGCGACAGTACCAGCGACGTGAGTACCGTGGCCGTTGTCATCGAAGGCTTCGGCGCGATCGTTTACAAAGTCATAGCCCGGTACAAATTTGGTTTCTTTTAAGTCAGCAACGGGAGTAATTCCCGTGTCAATTATCGCTACAGTTGTACCACTGCCTTTGGTTTCATTCCAAGCGGCTTCTACGTTGATACTTCGCAGATTCCATTGCTTGTTATACATGGGGTCGTTGGGAATCTCGAAAGCACTGTAAACGTAGTTGGGTTCAATGTATTCGGTATCTTTAACCAACTTTGATTTTCTCAGAGTATTTAGCAAAGTGCGATCGCCCTTGACAACATACACATTATCCCCTTTGGAAAACTCACTGTTGAGTTGGGGCGTAATTTGGTACTTTTGGGCGAGTTCTTCTACTCGTTTTGCAATATTAGGATTACCGATATCTTCGCGGAAATCCAGCACAATCGAGTCATAGCTACCTTGAGTAGCCAATCCTGGGAAACTAGAAATTGCCCAGCCGAGACCGATTAAAAATAAGCACAGAAGGAAAAACTTTTTCATGGCCAATTATCCTGATAAGGAAGGCTTGTTCACCACCATAACCCAATTTTAATCCATTGAGTTCTTTCACCAATATCAAATATTGTAGGGGCGGGTTCACCAACCATCCACAACGATGACCGACAATATATAAAAACCCACCCCGACCCCGACGATACCAACTATTGAGTCAACTCATTTAATGCTGAAATAATATTCTGAGCTAGCATTAAAGCAGTTATGGCTTCTCTTTGTAAGTTATGAAAAGTATCTTCATAATCAGCTTTATTCCTCATTTTTCTTAAGCGAGTTAAATCTTTACCTATCTCTATCATTGTCTGGGATTTTGGTCGATAGTGAATAAATTCTTCAGCTACATACTGATGGTCATTGATATCATAAGTTTTATTGCGCGAGAGTCGGGGATCTTGTTGAACGTCGCGCAAGTAATTCCGTGCTAGGCAAAACACAGAATAATAAGCTCTACTGATAGCAGAACGCAATTTTGCTTCTTCACTGGTTCCGGCTAGCTCTTGTGCTAAATTAAAGTATTCTGACCAATCGAATTTCATTCCCACCCCAAGTCAATGTTTAGTATATTGTTAGGAACGACAAGACTCGCATCTAGCCACCAAGTGCGATCGAGAGTTTTTAACTTTGTAAAAGCTTCCTCTACTTCAAGTTTAGTGTAAACGGTAATCCAGAGCGATCGCCAATTGGCAATTTCTGGATCGGTTTTCACTTCCAAACCTAATCTTTCCGTAGGAAATAGTTCTCTAATCTTAGAATGAGCTTCTAAAATCAAAAGTGCGATCGCTTCTTGTTCGATAATGATTTTAAAACTTTCTACGGGGTTTTTAACCACGTACAGGCTTTTGATTTGATTAAAAGATGCAATTAAATTGTCAAAGGCTGTAGCTATTTCAGAGGGACTCTCCGCTTCTCCTTGTGGCTGAGGAAAGGAAGGGCTTAAATTTTCAGCGTCAGTGCTGTAAATGCTGTCAATTGTCGGCTGGTAGCGTTTATCTTTTGATTTTGCTTGGTACTGTTCTTTTAAGTCAAGGCGTTCTCTTGTGTAAATTTCGTTGATAGTAGTGTTTTGTCCGGCTAATTTTTCAAAAGCCAATATCGCAGAACTTATGATTCTATCTTCCAACTCGCCAAGTTGAACAGATGAATCTAGTTGAGCTAAAGTAGCCCCAATGGCTTGCAACTTAATAATATCTCTTGCTTGCATAATGGTCGATGGTTTGGAAGTTAGGGATTAACTTTACCAGTAATCGTGAAACCTGCCCAGTGGTACAGATCGGCATAAGGAGGTTTGTCATCTTCCATTTTAGCACGATCTCTGCGGATTGTGTCAGCTAGATCTCTCAAATCCTCACTGCAACCGGAATTGGCTGTCATTATTTCAGACAATTTGAGATACCAGTCGGATAGTTCGTTGTAAGTAATAGTTCGGAGCCATTTTTGCGCTTCTTTGAGGGCTAGTGCCGGATGCAACTTATTTTGGCAACGCTGCTCGTTGAGAATTTGATAGAATCGAATCATCATTAAGGCGGTAGATATCTCATCAACTATCCAGAGAGTGCTGAGGGCGTAAACAGCACCCGCCGCTAAAAAGCTGCTGGCTAAACCGACAAATTCATCTATCAATTCTTCTTTTCCTGTTATGCCAGTTTCGCAAGCGGAAAGGCAGACTAAATAATAGCTTTTTAACTCTAATTTGGCGATTTCTTCTGAAGTTATAGGCTGTTTTTTTTTCAGGATTAGCGCTGACTGGGAAGGCTGTTTTGTATTGTGGTAGGCATGACCTGTAAAATGGAATATGTCAGCAGTTTGTTGCAGGGCTTCTTTAAGATTGTCTGTGGTAGCTTGTGAACTGGGAATGGTATTGCAGCAGTTAAGGTAAAAATTCGCGATCGCGGGCGCTTCTATTTCAGCAAAAAGTAATGGATCGGGGCTTTCTACCAACAGCAGAGACATTGAAGGTGAGGGTTTTCTGTCTAGTCTGTCTATCCCAACTTGGATGCTGGGCAGATAAGTGATAGTGAAAAGATTATCGGAGAATAAAATGTGCAGTGGCAGCAGGTGCAAGTCGCGGTGGGGAATTAAGATTAAGTGTTGGATATTGGTGAGGTGCGTACAAATTTCGGGAATTTTGAGGATGTCAGCGAGTTGTGGCAATTCCGCTGTCATTGATTGCCGCCAGGGATGGGATTCTTTGTTTGGCTTTTCGCTTTGTTGTTTGCTTGGCTTTTTGCCAGTTTCACAGTAAGTTTGATAGTTGGTTTTCCAGTGTTTCAGCCATTTTTCTAAACTCTGACTGTTGTCCCTTGGGAATAAGTCGCACAGAGGTGTGGCGATAACTTCAAACTTGTCTGGGGTAATGATAAAAGCAGTCAGGGAAACTGGGCTGAGATGCCAGTAAATAATCGCGGTTTCGGTGTTGTTTGTCAGTAAGTCTCGGATTTCGGGATAAGTCGGGCTGTTGGTGCGGTTTGGCGAAGCGGCGCGCATCCATTGCAGACAAAAGTTTTTCCGGGCTTCGGCTTTTTCCAGGGCATTTATCTTGTCGCCAGACTCGACGAGGGTATCGACTTCTAACTGGTAAAGTCCGGCAAATTTGCGCTGGAGTCGCTGTTTGATTTCGGGGTCAGTTTCATTGTCTAAAAGTAAGGTTTCTAAGACGGTAGTAGCTTCGGTAAGGTACTGCCTGGTTTTGGGATCTCCCAAGCTGTGGCAGACGGTAATTAAGCCTTGCATTACTTCTAAATAAGTTTCTGGAATCAGGGGTGATTTCAAGAATTCGCGGGCTTGTTCGTAGCTGGCTTTGGCTTTGTGGAAAGAGTCAAAATAAGTGAATGTTTGTTTGCCGTGTTCGTAGTGTACCTGGCCTTTTCGATAGTGCAATTTGCCACAAGCGAGGCGATAGTCGCGGTTGCTGGGCAGATATTTCTGTAAGCCTTCATCCCAGTTTTGAATCGCTTCAAAGTAGCGCCCTGAGAAGAAAAATGCCCAACCTCGATTATCCCAAGCTTCCCAGAATTGATCGCCTGTAAATTCTAAGGCTTTCTCGTAGGCTGCGATCGCCTCTGTGTAGCGGCCCAAACCTCTTAGGGTAGCGCCCAGCCCGTTCCAGGCATAGTGGTCTTTGGGGTCAATGTCTAAGGCTTTGTCGAAGGCTGCGATCGCCTCTGTGTAGCGGCCCAAATCTTTTAGGGCAATGCCCAGGTTGCTCCAGGCATAGTGGTCTTTGGGGTCAATTTCTAAGGCTTTCTCGTAGGCTGCGATCGCCTCACTGTAGCGGCCCAAACCTTTTAGGGTAACGCCCAGCCCGTTCCAGGCATCGTGGTCTTTGGAGTCAATTTCTAAGGCTTTCTCGTAGGCTGCTTTTGCCTCAGTGTTGCGGCCCAAATCATTTAGGGCATTGCCCAGCCCGTACCAGGCACCGTGGTATTTGGGGTCAATTTCTAAGGCTTTCTCGTAGGCTGCGATCGCCTCAGTGTAGCGGCCCAACTCTTTTAGGGCATTGCCCAGTCCTTTCCAGACAATGTGGAATTTGGGGTCAATTTCTAAGGCTTTCTCGTAGGCTGCGATCGCCCCTCCTAAATCTCCTGAATGATAGCGATCGACTCCTTGATTATATAATTCTTTTGCTTCTTGACTGATTTCTCTTTCTATAGATTTTGCTTGCGAAGTTGAATCAGATTGGTTAGTAGCAGATGAATTATCCGTAGAAGAAACACTCAAACTCTCCCTTGCCAACAATCTCAAAATATCTTCAATTACAGCCGATAAATCACCCACTGAATTATCCGTAGAAGAAACACTTCCACTCTCCCTTGCCAACAATGGAGGAACAGTATCTTCGCTTATCTGCGAACTCTCCTCCGCAGGATTCCGATTCAAACTCTCCCCAGCCAACAATTCCCTGCCAATCTTCCCAGCAACCTCACTAATTCTCCCGCAATTCATCTCACCCAGCCGCACCATCCGCCCACCCAATTCTAAATGCGTTTCCGGCGATACCAGCAACCTTTCTCCAAATTCTTGCAGCCAGTTTACCCACTCAGCATCATTGATTTTGCTACCGATTAAAAAGCCTTGAATTGTGCCGCGACTCCAGCCTTCTGCAACACCCTCTAACAGTGCCATGAATTTCTGTTCGTATTCCCCAAAAGAGCGAATCGGAGGCTTGGGCGGTGGCGGTGCAGGTTGTTTGCGGAATCGCCGCTGAATTTGCCGCCACAGGTTGAGGATGCGTTGCCAAATTTGTCCGATCATTCGCTGGGTGGGTGATGTGTTATTGGAGATTGTAGCAGATTTTGGGGTTGGATGTGAATTGCGGTAGGGGCGGGTTCACCAACCATATATAACGATGACCAAAAATCTAGATAAACCCGCCCCCGCCCCACCATAAATCTGAATGTACATTGTGATTGTTTGTTGGTTTGGGCGGGTTCGCCAACCAACTATAACGATGACCGAAAATCTAGATAAACCCGCCCCCGCCCCACCGTAAATCTGAATGTACATTTCGATTGTTTGTTGGGTTGGGCGGGTTTTCGAGATTGTTTATTTCAGGCGATTATGGTTGGTGAACCCGCCCCTACGGGAATTATGTTGATGGATTCAAATTACCCCAAACCTGGAATAATCAAAAGCCGCCAACAACGGATCAGAATTCCCATTTTCAATCAAATCAGCCAACAACTTAGCCGTCACCGGAGCCAACAAAATACCATTACGATAATGCCCCGTCGCCAACGTCAAATTCTCCCAAGCACTAGCACCCAAAATCGGCAACTCATCAGCAGTAGCTGGCCGAAATCCCCACCAAAATTCCAGAATTGGATAATTTTGTAATTCAGGATATAACTTAATTGCTCCTGTCAGCAAACTGTTAATTCCCGCCGCCGTATTTCCAGGAGTAAAATCCACATTTTCGCTAGTTGCACCAATAATAATTCTCCCATCTTGACGCGGCACAATATAAATTTCAGTTCCGAATAAAACTGTTTCCAGTGGTTGAGTAACCTGATAACTTTCAGGTACACAAACAGACAACATTTGCCCTTTTCTAGGATAAACAGGAATATTCAATAACTTTTCAGACCAAGCACCAGTCGCCAACACATAACGATTAGCCTGCAATTTTCCCGCCGTTGTTTCAATCCCAAAAACTCGATTACCTTGCCGAATTACATCCGTAGCACAGCCTTGAATAATCTCAATATTCAATTCTTTAATCGCAAATTGAAGCGTCCTAAACAAAGCCCGATTATCAACTTGAGCATCATCAGGATACCACCAGCCGCCAATGACTTCTTCACCCAAACCCGGCTGGTGTTGATGAATCGCATTTCCGTCCAACCATTCAGCATTAAGACTTGACAAACACAACTTTTCTTGACCATCAACATGATATACTGGTGCGAGAATGCCCGATCGCCAATATCCCGTTTTCAATCCAGTAATAGCTTCAAGCTTGTCAACCCACTCAGCATACAGAGCGCGACTTTGCAAGCACAAATCCAACATCGGACTAGCCGGAATTCTTTCAGCTTGAGGAGCCAGCATTCCCGCAGCAGCCCTAGCAGTCGGCTGTTTAGCATCAATAGTCAAAACAGTGACAGAAGCCCCTCGCAATTTCAGTTCAACTGCTAGGGAAAGACCGATAATTCCGCCGCCAATAATCAAAATATCTGTAGATGAATTCATGCAATTTCTTATAGATTGCAGGGACATTTTTAGGGTTTAGGGAATGTCTATAGGTATTAACTTAGCCCAATAGACCGCCAGGGGTTTAAACCCCTGGCTAATAGCTAAAGTCCTCTTAAGAGGACTGTTAAACTGATCGTTATTCGTGAGCGATAACTCGCAAACTCATTAGTCCTCTTTAGAGGACTTTAGCTTTGAGACAGGGGTTTAAACCCCTGGCGGACTGAGGAAAAGTGCGTGTTTGTTGACACCAATGGGCTGCCGTTTTCCTGCCATAAACCAACAAAAAATCTCGGCTTAGGGTTTCCAGACAGTTTCAGAACCCTGGCCCCAGAAACCGTCGTATTTTGTTACCTTAATATCGCCTAAAACTTGAGTTTGGCAGGACAGACGGCGGTTAGATGCGGGAGAATGAGGAGGGAGCGAAAGTCGGGTTGTTTCGCGCCACTGAGGTTCGGAAACTTCGCCCTCGACGGTGACGGCACAGGTACCGCAAGTACCGAGGCCGTGGCAATTGATGATTTTAGCATTCCCGTTGTAAAGATCGATACCGTTTTTGAGCAGAACTTCACGGAGATTGGCTCCGCGATCGCACTCAAATGTTTTTCCTTGTGCTTGTACCTTAACCACAGCAATTCACCCTACTTAAATATATGTTAATTTTACTATAGATTGTGGCATTTATTGCAAGTAAACTCTTTTAATATGGTAATTCATAGATTAGCAACTTCTATTTATAATTCCCCATGACAAATCGGCTCTGGATCTACGATACCACACTGCGAGACGGTGCCCAGTGCGAGGGACTCTCCCTATCTCTCGAAGACAAACTGCGAATTGCTCGTCAGTTAGACAGTTTAGGAATTCCCTTTATCGAAGGTGGCTGGCCAGGGGCTAATCCTAAAGACGTACAATTTTTCTGGCGGCTCAAAGAACAGCCGCTAACTCAAGCAGAAGTTGTGGCTTTTTGTTCGACTCGGCGGCCCGGAACAACGGCGGCAAATGATGAAATGTTGCAGGCTATTTTGTCGGCTGGCACTCATTGGGTAACACTGTTTGGCAAGTCGTGGGATTTGCACGTTATTGAAGGTTTGAAGACGACTCTAGATGAAAATCTGGCGATGATTCAAGACACCATTGAATATTTGCGGAGTCAGGGAAGGCGCGTTATTTATGATGCTGAACACTGGTTTGATGGCTACAAGCACAATCGAGAATATGCTATTAAAACTTTGGAAGTAGCGGCGAAAGCAGGTGCTGAATGGCTGGTACTTTGTGATACGAATGGCGGGACTTTACCTCACGAAGTCAGTCAAGTTGTTCGAGATGTGGCAGGAATAATGGAAACTTGGGATATTTCTGAATCGGAAATTCACCCCCCCCAACCCCTTGTCAAGGGGGGGAGAAAAGTTGCTCAATCTCCCATTGCTAACGAGGGGAGAAATTCTAAAATTCAACTGGGAATTCACACTCATAACGATTCGGGAGTTGCGGTTGCTAATGCTTTGGCTGCTGTGCAGGAGGGCGTGACAATGGTACAGGGAACTATTAACGGTTATGGCGAACGCTGTGGCAATGCTAATCTGTGTTCTTTGATTCCTAATTTTCAGCTTAAATTGGGTTATGATTGTATTCAAGATGAGCAATTAATCAAATTAACTCAAGTTAGTCGATCGGTCAGTGAAATTGTCAATTTAGCTCCCGACGATCATGCTCCTTTTGTCGGTCTTTCTGCCTTTGCTCACAAAGGCGGAATTCACGTATCGGCTGTCGAGAAAAATCCCCTAACTTACGAACATTTGGAGCCGCAAAAAGTCGGGAATATTCGCCGAATTGTGATTTCCGATCAGTCGGGTTTAAGTAATGTTTTAGCAAAGGCTAAGACTTTTGGGATTGAGCTCGATCGCAAAAACCCTGCTTGTCGCCAAATTCTGGACAAATTGAAAAGCTTGGAAAGTCAGGGTTATCAATTTGAGGCTGCTGAGGCGAGTTTTGAATTGTTGATGCGGGAAGCTTTGGGAAAACGCCAGCCCTGGTTTGAAATTCAGGGGTTTCAAGTTCACTGCGATAAGGTGGGCGAAGATTGTGCGGCTTTAGCTACAGTGAAATTGTCCGTAAACGGGACAAATATTTTGGAATGCGCGGAAGGAAACGGCCCGGTTTCAGCTTTGGATGCGGCTTTGCGGAAGGCTTTGGTGAATTTCTATCCGGCGATCGCACATTTTTACCTAACAGATTACAAAGTACGAATTCTCGACGGCGGCGCAGGGACTTCAGCTAAAACTCGCGTGTTAGTTGAGTTTAGTAATGGTCAAGATCGTTGGACGACGGTTGGGGTTTCTGGTAATATTTTGGATGCTTCTTGTCAGGCTGTGGTTGAAGGTTTGGAGTATGGTTTAGTGCTGGAAAATCAAGAGGCGATCGCTCTAGTTTGTAGGGTGCATTAACCCCGTGGAACAGGCATCTTGCCTGTTCTTAATAATGCTGTGGAACAGGCATCTTGCCTGTTCTTAATAATGCTGTGGAACAGGCATCTTGCCTGTTCTTAATAATGCTGTGGAACAGGCATCTTGCCTGTTACTCTCAAGGATGCAAAAACTCTAAATGATCTCCGGGAATTGATCGCAATCTTGCAGCCGATCCTTGCACCTTCAACCTGCCCCGTTCTAACATAATAATCCAATCCGCGCGATCGATCACTCTCGGCCTGTGACTGATGAAAATCGTCGTTTTTCCGTGGCGATACATCAATAATTGCTCCAAAACCTCCGCTTCACTGGCGGGATCTAAGCCTGCGGTAGATTCATCTAAAATCAATATGGGCGGGTTGTTGACAATGGCACGGGCGATCGCCAATCTTTGCCTTTGTCCACCAGAAATATTCGCTCCAAATTCCCCTAAAACAGTCTGGTATTTATCAGGTAATTGACTGATAAATTCATCCGCACCAGAAATTCTACAAGCTTTCACAATTTGTTCAAAGCTAATATCTGGATTACCCAACCGGAAATTATCCAAAATTGAACGACTCCAAAAATGAGCCTCTTGCGGAACCAAAACTACCTGCTGTCTGAGACTATCGAGAGACAAATCTTGCAAATTGTAATCGCCAATTCTAATATTACCAGAATTTAGCGGATACAAACCAGCAATTACCTTCGCTAGCGTACTTTTACCACAACCAGAATAGCCAATCAAAGCAATTGCTTGACCGCCAGGAAAAGTGACAGAAAAATTGTCCAGCAAATCAAGTCTACCCGGATAGTGAAAACTAGCAGTCTTACAAACAATATCATCCCGGCTGTGAATTTGTACAAAAGGCTTGTTCGCATCATTTTTGGTTTCCGGTTCAGCATCAATGACTTCTGATAGCCTTTCAGTGGCTGTCTGGACGCGAGTCATTTCGTCGCTAAATCCCACCAGCGAATTCACAAAATTAGTGACATTTTGACTCATGCTAATAAATGCTAGTAATTGACCGATACTCAATACCTTATCAATTACTAAACCGCTACCAAGCCACAGCAGAGTAATACTACCAGCCGAACCAACAAAACCAGAAAATATATTGTTGAGAATGCCAATTTGTGTAGTGCGAAAGGTGAGATTTGCTAAGCGACCAAAACGGGTTTGAAATTCTTCCCAAAGTTGCTGGGTGCTGCCAGTAGTTTTCACCGTGAGCGCACCTTTAAAAGTTTCTACTAAAACACCTTGAGTTTCGGACTCTAGTACAAGTAAGCTTCGCGTTTTTTGTTGCAACGCGGGGAGAAAGATTATCGTGGAAGCAGTCATCAATAAAGCGATTACTGTAGCTGCAAATGTTAATTGCTTGCTGTAAAATAGCATGAAACAGAAAGAAACTAAAGCTATGAAAAATTGACTGGGTAAGCTGATAGCAACTTGAGAAACTAATTGATTTATTTCTTGGATATCTTGCAATCGACTGATCACTTCCCCGCTGCGTCTGCTTTCATAAAAGCTCAGAGGTAAGCGCAGGAGTTTGCGCGCGAATTCCATCACGAATCCCAATTCTAAGCGCTGGGAAAATTGAGCAATTAAGTTGGATTGTACCAATCCTAAACTGCTGCTAAATAGATTCATGACTATAACTGCGATCGCCACACTAGCCAAAAGTTGCGTATCGCCTCGCACCAAGATATCATCGGTGAGGATTTGCACTAGAAAAGGCGAAGAAATTGACAACAAACCCAAGACCATATTGAGCAAAAATGCTTCCATTAAAATCTTGCGGTAAATGCCAATTCGTCGCATCCATCTTTGTAGGGAACTTGCGGATGCTTGCTCATCACCTTGAGCAAAAAACCGCTCTGGATCGGGTTCTACTAGCAAACACAACCAATCAGTCCAAGCTGCGGCTAATTCTTCTTTGGAAACATAGCGAATACCGACTCCTGGATCTGCAATCACATATTTTTTGCCTTGCTTTCCATACAAAACCACCCAGTGATAGCCTTGCCAGTGAATAATAGCAGGTAGAGGAGCATCCTCCAGCTTATCTAAAATAGCAGACGCTGCTCGCACCGATCGCGCATTTAGCCCGATCGCCTCAGCACCTTGTTTCAAACCCAGTAAAGTCGTCCCTTGTTGTCCCGTACCGACAAATTCTCGCACGCGACTAACCGTCAAATTCTGACCATAAAATTTAGCAATCGTAGCCAGACAAGCAGCTCCGCAATCTTCTTCGCTCTGCTGGAGAACCACTTGATATTTTTGAGAATTATTTATTTTTCCGTAGAACGGTATTCCTGGGAGAAATGCGATGTTTTTTAGCATTTTGTAAAATGGGTAGAGCCTAAAGAACAATACCCATCGCCCGCTACCGAATCAGAACAAAGCACCCACAAAATTATGGGTGCTTTATTTATTATTCACATCGATTTGAATAGACAAACCTGAAATTTACCAGTAGCGAACTACTGCTCTGAAAGTACCGTTGCAATTACGGCGATACACAACGTGACGACGAACCGGACGGTAACAGCCGCGTCCTCGATAGTGACCACCATTGACGCTAGCAGATTCTTCGTTGGTGATTTCAGTAAACAGTGATGTGTCTTTAGTTTCTGACATGATTGACTCCGTTTTAGTTGATAAAATTGAACAAAAACTAGAAATTGCAGCAGAATGATAGAGGATTAATTCAATTTTGAGAGCTGAATTTACAGCTATCAAAACTTATTAGTATCTCGATCACACTTCTTAGTTGTAGTAGCCGCGATATCCCGAATTGCGGACGTAGCTATCAACTTGACGGCCATCAAAGTATGGACTGTAGCTGTAGCGATTGCAGCCACGACCACGGCGGGAATAACGATCGTAGCGGCTACCGTAATAGTGAGCGCCGTTGACGCTAGCAGATTCTTCCGCAGTGATTTCAGTAAACAGTGAGGTATCTTTAGTTTCTGACATGATTGACTCCGTTTTATTTAATAGAATTGAAGAAAACCTGGAAATTGTAGAAGAACTTTAGTGTCGTTTAACGACTAATATAAGCTTCTCAAATTGCTGGCGGTCTCCGGAATATTACGGAGAAATTTTCAAGGTTCACCCGATCGCCAAATTTGACACTGATCGCTAAACCATTAGAGTTTTGTACGGACGAGCACGACTCGGATCGTACATATAAAGTTGGCTAGAAGGTGGCACAAAAAATAGCATATTGATGCCCTCGCTACTGCCGTTAATGTTGATATCACTGTTGATATCGCCGTTTATCTCACTGATACCGTTGGTAATGCCACCACCGCTGACAGTGGCAGACTCTGCATCTGTTAGTTCTGTAAATAGTGAGTCTTGGTAATTTTTAGTCATGCCGAACTCCTTTAGATGTAATTTAGATATTCAATACTTACGTGTGACGATAATAGAACCCGGTTTTTTCAGTCATATGGATATTCGAGGCAAGTTGGCCGGCTAATCCTGGGGATTTGTACGGATTTATAGCTATACCCTGCGAATTTTGATTGAGACTTCCACACCAAGCCGCATTATCCGGAAAACTCACAATAAAATCACATCTACTTCTTCCTAACATCCGTTACATCCGTTAAATCCGTTACATAATCCGTTGCCGAACATCCGTTAAATCCGTTACATAATCCGTTGCCGAACATCCGTTAAATCCGTTACATAATCCGTACCCCCTTGCCGCCATGCCTCCCATTCCCGAACCCACACCCGCTGAAACCCTTCAGAACGACCAATTTTTGCCTCCTGTCAGCCGTTGGACGACTTTGGGGGGAATTTTGATGGTGGCGACTTTTGGGGGCGCGATCGCCCTCGCTAGCGTCACCAAATACAGTGCTATAGTCAAAGCCGATGCGATCGTCCGTCCCGCCGGAGAGGTGCGCGTCGTACAAGCTGCAACCGAAGGAACCATCGAAAGCATTGCGGTCAGCGAAAATCAGCAAGTAAAGGCCGGAGATGCGATCGCAGTTGTGAACGCTTCCAGCTTGGGAAATCAACAAAAGCAATTCCAAGAAACTCTTACCCAGTCTCAGACAGCAGCAGCACAAATTAACCAACAACTGCGCGACTTGGAAAATCAAATATTCGCCAGCGCCCAATTGCCAACTACCCAAGGTGATAGTGCGACACAACAAACATTAGTCGAATCCGCTTTGATAAAATTAGCAGCATCTCTGCCGGATGTAGCCGAACGTCTGGGTAGAAGTCGGCGGGTTTTACTCGTGAAGCGATCGGCAATTCAACAACAATTAATTCAAGCTAAAAAAGAATTCAATCAAATTGATTTCAAACTTAAAAATAGCGTAGTCCGCGCACCATCTGATGGTACAATTCTCAGATTGGAAGTGCGAAATCCTGGTCAAACTGTGGAAGCCGGAAGTGCGATCGCTCAAATCGTCCCCAGCGGCGTACCTCTAGTCATCAAAGCCAAAGTCACATCTCAAGATATCGCCAGTATCCAAATCGGCCAACCCGTACAAATGAGAATTTCCGCTTTACCTTTCCCTGACTACGGCACATTGAAAGGAACAGTCAGCGAAATTGCTCCAGATGCGATCGCCACTCAAAATCCTGCTAATAATTTAGGTGGATCGTATTACGAAGTTTCGATTAAACCAGAAAAAAATTATTTAACCAGAATCGCATCTTCTAGCGGCAATTTTTTGGGAGGTTCCCAAGCAAATGAGCCGCGCCAATATTCAATTCAATCGGGAATGGAAGGAAGAGCCGATATTATTACCGGTCAAGAAACAGTGTTGACATTTGTGTTGCGGAAGGCAAGGTTAATGACAGATTTATAATTAGTCAGTTGTGATTAGTATTGTAGGGTGCGTCAGCCCACAGCGTTTACCTTAGCCTTTAGGGCGATGGCTTCGCCCCGGCTTACGCCTACGACCCGTGGCACCCTACAGGCCTCATAGTGCTTCTAAACCATCCATTTCTGCCACAATAAACTCTTGATTGATAGCAGCAATCTCAACTTGAATATCTGGATGGTTGGCCATCTCTGCTATCTCTGCTTCCAGGTATTTAGCATTAGCGAGTTTATTTTGTTTTTTGCCCAATCGCAAATTATCGAGATTTGTTTGAATGAGACCGCGCCCATTCCGAATAGATTCATTATGGCGATCGCTTACTTATCTTGTTTCTATATTATACGACATAGTGGCGTAGCAGCTTATGACGCACACTCCAACGACTCCAGACGATTCAGCAAGTCGGGTTTTCCCCTTGTTTTTCCCCGACAAAGAATGTAAAATTCTAAAAACATGGGTTGTAAGCAATGAACGAAGCGCGCCGCCAAGCTTATCTCAATCTGATTAAATCTCTCGTCACCTGTCCCAGCGAGGAAGAAATCGAGATTCTGCAAGCTAACCTAGAATTAATAGATGATGGTTTTGCTCAATATTTGCGAGAGTGGGCAACTGAAATTATGCCAACCTTGGATGCAGAACAAGCATACAATGGTGCTAATTTTTTCTACGGTTTGAATATTAGTTTTAAAAATCTTCGGCAAGGTAGTCGGGCAAGTAATTTAGAGGTGGCTATTGCTTGTCTGGAGATAGGATTAACTGTTGTCACCCGCGAAGCTTACTCGGAAAAGTGGGCCACGTTTCAAAAGAGTCTGGGGTTTGCCTACCACAACAGAATCAGAGGGGAAAAAGCCCAGAATCTGGAATTGGCGATCGCAGCTTATGAGGCATCCTTGGAAGTTTACACCCGCGACGCATTTCCCGAAGACTGGGCAAGGAGTCAAAATAATTTGGGGATGGCTTACCTCTACAGAATCAGAAGGGAAAAAGCCGAGAATCTGGAATTGGCGATCGCAGCTTGTGAGGCATCCTTGGAAGTTTACACCCGCGAGGCATTTCCTTTGGAATGGGCGGAAATTCAAAATAATTTGGGAAATGCCTATTCAAACAGAAATATGGGATCAAAAGCGGAGAATATAGAAAGATCGATCGAATTTTATCAATCAGCTTTATCCGTTTACACTCGTGAGGCATTTCCTGAAAATTGGGCAAATAGTCAAAATAGTTTGGGTGCTGCTTATTCCAAGAGAATCAGAGGCGAAAAAGCGGATAATCTCGAAAGGTCGATTGCCTTCTATTCAGAAGCTTTTTCCATAGCCAACAAGCACGAATTCCCTCAAGATTGGGCAAGGGTTCAAAATAATTTGGCGACTTTCTATAGTGAAAGAATCCGGGGTGAAAAAGCAGAGAATATAGAAAGAGCTATCGCTTTTTATCAAGCAGCTTTATCCGTTCTTGCCCGTGAGACATATCCCTATGATTGGGCAAGGACTCAAAATAATTTGGCGAATTCTTACAATCACAGAATCAGGGGCGAAAAATCAGATAATATAGAAATGGCGATTGTTTTTTATCAAGCAGCTTTATCAGTTCTCACCCGTGAGGCATTTCCTCAAGATTGGGCAACAACTCAAAATAATTTGGCGACTGCTTATAGTGACAGAATTAGAGGTGAAAGGGCAGATAATATAGAAATGGCGATCGAATGTTTTCAAGCAGCATTAGAAGTTCGCAGCCTTGAAGCATTTCCTGAAGATTGGGCAACAACTCAAAATAATTTGGCGAATGCTTACAGTCACAGAATTAGAGGCGAAATGGCGGAGAATATAGAAACGGCGATCGCTTTTTATCAAGCATCATTATCCGTTTACACTCGCGACGCATTTCCTGAACAATGGGCGATTGTTCAAAAAAATTTGGGTAATATTTACGGGGATCGCATTTATGGCAGTTCAACAGAAAATATCACCACTAGCATTAATTTATATCAAAATTATGTGGAAACTAAATTTATCCAGGGAGTAAACTCTCAAAGGAATAGAGAGTCGAAAAAAGCTTATAGTCAATTTGCTGACACAATAGAAGTATTAGAGATTTGCCGAAACAAAATATCTTCTGAAAAAGAGAAGCAGAAATTTGCTGAAGAATGGAATAAAGTTTATCAGGCAATGGTAGAACTTTGCCTAGAAATGGGAAACAAAACCGCCGCCCTAGAATACGTCGAACGCAGCAAAACCAGAAACCTCGTAGAATTGTTTCACAATGCCCGCAGCCTTCCGAACCAAGTACAGCGACAGCCCATTACTTTTGCAGAAATTCGTAATCTGTTAACTGAAAATGAGGCAATTTTAGAATGGTATATTACCCCAACTTGCTTTACAACTTTCATTGTTACCCGCGACTCCACCGAACCCGATGTTTGGCAATCTTCCTACGCAGACTTAGAAAAATTAGAAAAATTTCAGCACGAATATATCAATGACATCAAAGATGAAGAAAAATATGACAACTGGAGACATCAGCTAGACAGCCGCCTGGAAAAATTAGCCAAGATTCTGCACATCGACGAAATAATTTCTCGCCTCCCCGAAAACTGCCAAAAATTAATCTTAGTTCCCTTCCGATACTTGCACCTATTCCCCCTACACGCCCTCACCAGCAGCAGACAAAAAGCCGACAAAACCGTAGAAACTGGATGTCTTCTCGAACTTTTCCCAGGCGGCGTGAGATACACACCCAGTTGCCAACTTTTGCAATTATCTCAGCGGGTAAATCTGACAGCCGAAGACACATCACCCAGCAAATTTTTTGCCATCCAAAACCCCACTGAAGATTTAGACTTCACCGACATCGAAGTCGAAGCCATTGCCAAATCCTTCAATCCCGCCGAAATATTGAGTCGGCAAAACGCCAGCAAAGCAGGATTGCAACAACAAATTGCCAGCTTGCAAAATGCCGATATCGCCCACTTTTCTTGTCACGGCTTTTTCGACTTTCTCAATCCCGAAAAATCCGCATTAATCCTAGCCGGCGCAAAAGTAACCCCCCTTGGTAGGGGCGGTGCCCCCGTGCCCGCCCAGCCTGGGGTTCCCTCCGAGGAAAAGCGTTATATTCGTTCCCGCCGGGGCGAAACCTACGACATTGCAGAATGTTTGACACTGGAAGAAATCTTTGATTTGGAGTTAAGTAAGTGCCGTTTAGTAGCCCTTTCTGCCTGCGAAACTGGGTTAACCGATGCCAGGAATACCACAGATGAGTATATCGGATTGACTAGCGGTTTTTTCTATGCTGGGGCGACGAGTATTCTCAGCACTTTGTGGGCTGTCAATGACGTATCTACGGCAATTTTGATGATAAGATTTTATGAGCTTTTCCTGTCTGAAACTCGCCCGCCTGTGGCGATTGCTTTGCGGGAGTCTCAGTTGTGGCTGCGGAGTGTGACTGTCAAAGGTTTGCTAGAATGGGTGGAAGCGTCGCAGTTGTTGAGTCGCGAACACAAACAGAAAATTCAAGACAGATACAGGCGCGGTTACAAACAGGATTATCAACCTTATGAGTCTCCCGTATACTGGGCGGCTTTCTGTGCAGTTGGGCAATAAGCGTTGGTATCAGAAACCGGGTTTCTGCGGAGATTTTCTGTTCCAATTGAGATTTATCATAGAAACCCGGTTTCTTTGACCTTAGTATAATCAACGGAGAAATTAGCAATGACAAATGAACAATTTATTTCTGGTTTCCTAGCAGTCTTTGAAACTAAACCCGAAGTCTTTGAACAAGCCGGGGCGGTTGACGATTTAGCAAATCTCAGCAATACAATATCCCAGATGGCGGATAAGTCGAATAACGAAGTAGCTGATGCCATTGGCGATTGGTGTGCAAACTATCCTAAAATAACAGATGAAATCAATAAATTTGACAACGGAAAACTAAAAACTGATAACAAAAAACTAAAACCAGAAGCCACCAAAAAAGAAGGACAAGAACCAAAACTAGCAAACCGCTATCCAGAGTTACCCGAAAACCTCAGAAAACCCCGCCCCAATTCATAGCCACCGCCCCAATAACATGAGTGATAAAATTTCTGCCCCCAATGTCTATTTATACGCTTTCCAACTGCAAAATGACAGTAAGGGCAGCAATAATCCTCTGTGGAAACACTGCGACAAAATCCTCGCCAACTTCACCGACGAAAGGGTGACACCCGATCTAGTTTTCCCGCAAAATTCTCCCAGCTACCGCGAAGATTTGTTACCAAATGTCTTACTGGAATTCAACAGCAATCCACCCATAGAAGGTTTTGCCCAACCGCTGGAAATTCAAGACAGCTATGCTTTATGCTTAAATATAGGTTGCCCAGAAGATGGCACTGCTGATAATGAAGATGTCGATTTAATCAAGCAATTTAATCCAAATCGAGCCTTACTCATCAACGGTGATGACAACTTTTTAGGTCAAACTCTCCTGATTACCACCGGGCTTCCCGAAAACTCATCGGATAAATTAGATATCCTCAAACCCCTCGCCGATAAATGTCGCGATGCTTTATTCCAAAGCGACTCGCCACCTGTATTTTACCGTTCAGGTAAGTTATTTGGCAGTCCGATTTTTGAATACGGTGAAATTAGCGATACTGCGAATTACCGCCACCTGCTTGTCTGGCTGCTGGCTGACAAACAAACCGATAAGGATTTTAACAAGTGCCAACAAGAAATACTCGACCTACTATTTCACCGCAACAAAATTATCAAAGCTTTTCAAGACAGCCGCCTGATTTACGGCGAACTCGATCGCGAATACCGCACCATTGAGAAAAACATGGAGATATTGCAGCAGCAATTTTCCAGAGGAACTGTATTAACTCCCCCCCAATTGCAGGAATTTCAGGAACAGTTAAAGCAACTCTTCAGCAAAGCAGTAACTTATACTCGCCTGCTGCGGAAACTCGAAGATTATGACAATACAATTGCCATACATCTTAACAATTACATTGACATTTTGTCGAAAATTTGTGATATACTAGGAATCGATAAGGAAGAACTATCAATATTAAATAACTTCAGTAGAAAAACGGCTCCTTACGTGCGATCGCAAATTGCCGGAGACTTAGGATATTTCCGACACGGCACAAACTTAATCGACCAGGCGATCGCCTCAATTCGCGGCATAGTAGAAATAGAACAAGCCAGGAGCGATCGCACCAACCAACTCGCACTCCGCAAGAGCGAACTAGGAGAGAAAAATCGGGACGATCGCCTAGAAAGCACAGTACAGGCGATCGGCGTCGGTTTAGCAGCCGGAGGAATTGCAGCATCCAGCGGCACAGACAAAGTATTCCAGACAGTCCAAAACCATCAAATCCCATTGTTAATGCAGTGGCATCCCTTTCTATTTTCCTTTGCCTTGAGTTTTGCGATCGCCCTTTTAGCGGCCAGCATCACTTGGTGGCGCACCAAACCGAAAAACAATTGACAGTTGACAGGGATGTTTTTCAGACTGGGATTTAAACCTATTTATAAAAATAATCCGCCTTAAATACCCGTTGATTCTTTAGTCCGCGCAGGCGGACTTCGTTTGTGTAGACGCGGTTTCAACCGCCGAGTTATATTTGACTTAGATCGAGATAACGTGTCAATATAGGAATGTGACTTAAATTCTCCTCTTTCCTCATGGGTAAACAGCGCGTTCTTTCAGGAGTGCAGCCAACAGGCAATATGCACCTAGGCAATTATCTCGGTGCCATTCGCAACTGGGTAGAAGGTCAAAATCAATACGAAAACTACTTTTGCGTAGTTGATTTGCACGCAATTACCGCACCGCACAATCCAGCAACTCTAGCCTCAGACACTTACACCATCGCCGCGCTTTATTTAGCTTGCGGCATCGATGTCGAACATTCGACTATTTTCGTGCAATCCCACGTTTCGGCGCACACAGAACTAGCATGGTTGCTCAACTGTATTACGCCGATTAACTGGCTCGAAGATATGATTCAGTTTAAAGAAAAAGCAGTTAAACAAGGCGAAAATGTCAATGCTGGATTGTTGAATTATCCCGTATTGATGGCAGCAGATATTTTGCTTTATGATGCCGATAAAGTGCCAGTAGGAGAAGACCAAAAACAACATTTGGAACTCACCCGTGACATAGCAGTCAGATTAAATCATCAATTTGGTACACCAGAAAACCCAGTTCTCAAACTTCCAGAACCGTTGATTTTGACGGACGGCGCGAGAGTGATGAGTTTGACAGATGGCACTCGCAAAATGTCAAAATCTGATCCTTCAGAACTGAGTCGAATTAATATGTTAGATTCACCAGATACGATCGCCAAAAAAATTAAGCGCTGCAAAACTGATGCGTTGCGTGGCTTGACTTTCGACGATCGCGATCGCCCCGAAGCCAGAAACCTACTCACCCTGTACCTGCTGCTTTCCGGCAAATCCAAGGAAGAAGTTGCAGCGGAATGTGAAAATATGGGTTGGGGTGACTTTAAACCCCTGTTGACAGAGACGACAATCAATGCCCTGAAACCGATTCAGGATAAATATGCAGACATAATGGGCGATCGGGGATACTTGGAGTCAGTATTACGTCAAGGAAAGGAACAAGCTGAAACAATTGCCAACCAAACTCTAACTAAGGTTAAAAAAGCTTTCGGTTATTCTTTACCTAATTAGTTGTTAGTTGCAGTGCCCTGAGCGTAGTCGAAGGGTCGAAGGGTTATTAGTTACTGGTTATTAGTTACTGGTTATTAATTACTGGTTGAGACTAACAAGTAACAACAACTGCCAACTAATATCAATTCCGGTAGCATCGGAATTATTAGTAGCCGAAATTAGGAGACGGCAGTGCCCATTGGTGTCAACTTAAGGTAAAACTCATAGTCCGGCAAGGGTTGAAACCCCTGCCTCAAAGCTAAAGTCCTCTCTCTCTTGAATGGGCAGTGCCGTGTCCCTACAATATTGTTTTGGGTAGGGACACGGCACTGCCTTGGACTCTATATCATGTCTGAGTGCAACCGGAATTGATATAACCCTTCGACTTCGCTCAGGGAACCACAGATGTCAACTGCCAACTAACCAATAACCAATAACAAACAACAAATCATGAATCGTTTTCGCACTGCTTGCACCACCCCCGGAGAATTTATAATTACCGCCGAAGTTGCCCCTCCCAAAGGTGGTGATATGACTCACACTCTCGCAATGGCTGAACTGCTCAAAAACCGAGTTCACGCCATTAATATCACTGATGGCAGTCGCGCAGTGTTGCGAATGTCTCCCCTAGCAGTGTCAGTAATTTTATTGCAGCACGGAATAGAGCCGATTTGTCAAGTTGCTTGTCGCGATCGCAATCAAATCGGCCTCCAAGCCGATCTCATGGGAGCACACGCTTTAGGCATCCGCAATATATTAGCATTAACAGGCGATCCAGTCAAAGCAGGCGACCATCCAAAAGCCAAAAGCGTATTTGATTTTGAAGCAGTACGATTGCTGCAAGCTATTCATAAAATGAACGGTGGCACCGACTGGAATGATAAACCATTAACAGATGGAGTTACCGATTTGTTTGCTGGTGCTGCTGTTGATCCGCAATGTCCTAGTTGGTCAGGTTTGCAAAGTCGATTTGAGAAAAAAGTAGCAGCCGGAGCCCAGTTTTTTCAAAGTCAATTAATCACGGATTTTGAACTTTTTGATAAGTTTATGCACCACATTGCCGCTGGTTGCAACAAACCAATTTTAGCAGGAATTTTCCTGTTTAAATCAGCTAAAAATGCTGAGTTTATTAGAAAGAATGTGCCGGGAGTTCACATACCAAAAGAGACGATTGATCGTTTAGCAAAAGCTCCAGAACCTTTGCAGGAAGGGATAAAAATTGCGGCGGAACAAGTTAAACTAGCGCGGCAGTTGTGTCAAGGAGTTCACATGATGGCTGTCAAACGGGAAGATTTAATTCCTCAAATTTTGGACTTGGCAGGAATCGAACCCGTGAGCTAAAATTAAACCGTAGGGGCGGGCGATGCCCTGAGCGTAGTCGAAGGGTTCACCGATAATAATTGCCTAAAACCTACTATCTCGTAAACCCGCCCTCCTCCTCCCCGCTATCATTTTGAACATCAATAGGACAATCATGGTTCAAACTATAGACAATCCAACAACTTCTCCCACAGTCGAACAGCGTTTCACTTGGCGCGGTTTGACATGGAATCAATTCAAGGCAATTCAAGCTAGCTTTGAAGACGTTCGCAATGTACGCTTATCTTATTGTGATGGAGTTTTAGAAATTGTGGGAATTAGTAAACCTCATGAGGCAATTCGATGTCTGATTGCAGCGCTACTGATAAATTTGTTTCAAATTAAGAAAATACAATTTTTTCCCAGCGGTGCTTACAGTCAGATTGTGGAAGATCAAGTCGAGTATCAGGCAGATTTGTCTTATTGTTTCGGAACAGATAAAGATGTTCCAGATTTGTGTATTGAGGTGGTTATTACTAGCGGTAGTCCGATTAAACTTCAGAAGTACCGACTGATGGGTGTACCGGAAGTTTGGTTTTGGGAAGACGGCACTCTAGAGCTTTACCATCTGCGAGAGGGAGGTTATGAGAGAATTGTTAGCAGCGAAATACTGCCAGAGTTAGACTTGTCTTTGTTGAAACGCTGCATTTTGTTTGCTTCGCCTTTGGATGCGCTGGAAGAATTCTGTAAGGGGATGAATAATCAGGCAAATTGAATGCTGAACAACTTTGAACAACATGATTGTCGAATTAGAGAAAGCGTATGGTAATCTCGATCGCACTCAAAGATGCGATCGCACAACCGGGCATCCCAATACTGAGCTTTCAAAAATTTATCTGTAATTGTTAAACTGCAAAGCCATCGGATAATCTTCTTGCTTTAACCGTTGAATTACCAACTGCAAATCATCTTTATCCTTGGCAGAAACCCGGACTGCATCACCTTGAATCGAGCCTTGAATCTTTTTAAACTCATCTCGAATTAATTTAGTAATTTTCTTGGCAATTTCCTGGTCAATCCCTTTTTTTAGTTTGATTTCTTGGCGCACTCTAGTGCCGCTAGCAGCTTCAATTTTGCCATAATCAAAAATCTTCAGAGACAAATTCCGTTTGGCAGCTTTAGTTTGCAAAACAGTGTGAATGGCATCAAGAGTAAATTCACTGTCAGTATTGACAGTAATTGCTTCAGCGCCCAATTCCACGGTGGTTTTGGTATCTTTCAAGTCGTACCGGCTTTGAATTTCTCGCGTTGTTTGGTCAACAGCATTAACTAATTCTTGCCGATCGAACTCGCTGACAATATCAAATGAATAACTGGCGGCCATAAAAATATAATTGGTAATTGGTAATTGGGAATTGGGAATTGGGAATTGGGAATTGGGAATTGGGAATTGGGGATTGGGAATTGGGAATTGGGAATTGGGAATTGCGAATTGGGAATGAACAACTAACAACTAACCAATAACCAATAACTAATAACTAATAACTAATAACCAATAACCAATAACCAATAACCAATAACTACTGACAATTAGTTATTAACAGTCATCAAACTGAAATAAAATAAACTAACTGTACAAGAAGAACCGATCGCAAACATGAGCGATCGCCCCAGTGGTACATTCAGGATATAGAAAACCGAAAACAATAACCGGGAGATCGGAAATGCGATCGCAGCCCAACCCGCCGCCTCCGAATCTACCCCCGTCACAAAAGCCATCAAAGCCGCCGCTAAAAACAGCAGAAACGTCTCAAAGGAATTTTGGTGAGCCCAAGTAGCCCGTTGAGCATAAGCCGGCAACCTCTCAAACATAGCGCGGGGCGCCGCTTGATCGTAGCCTAGCTGCAAGCGGGCTAACGCAACTACCAAAAACGGTGCGTAAACCAGCGCGGCAGCAGCAGCAATACAATCAAGCAGAATAACCGAAACAGACAATCCCAACACCATTATTCCCCTCGCATTTCAATCAAAATAGAACAGAGTAACCACCTTGCGCTGTTCCTCTGCATCCTGACAAGTTTTCAGTAAAGTATGGCTTTCATGAAAAGCAAAACATAGCAGTTGCTGACACCGAGAAATAATCTCCTGATTGCACAGGGCGCTTGCTTCCGGGAGAGACAAACTGTCATTTTTGGGATTTTCTACCAAATGTATCACTTGTTCGAGCTGCTCGCGAGACTCTCGCGGTTGGCGGCTCAGGCTTTGTGGCAAAATCACTGTCAGCAGATTAGGATCTGCTCGCATCGCCCCCCGAATCGCGGCTGAATTGGTGCCTGTAGCGCCAGAAGTTATAAGCTGATTGCCAGACAAAACTAGGGCGTAGCTCAGCATTTCAATTAGCTGCTGGTGGGTAATGGGAACATGGCGAGAACCCAAAAGGGCAAGCCGCTTGGAGCTTGTTTGTTGGATTGCCGCAAGTTCTTGTAAAAAATCATCAACTCTGGGTAGCTCAATTGATTGACTCAAAGAATTTATTAAATTAAATAAAACTACGTTGTGGATTCTAGCA
>REAP01000097.1 GCA_004294385.1 Oscillatoriales cyanobacterium
AAGAAAGAAAGAAAGAACACGGGGACTGAAGTCCCGCGCGCCGCTTTCCTCTCAGGTCTAAAGACACTGAGTTTCCCGCATCCCGTATTATTTTTATGAGACGATCGCGGTAGAAGCGATGAAAGCCGGTGCACAGGATTATCTGATCAAGGAACAAATTACTCCGCAGAGGTTGCAACTGGCAATAAATGGGGCAATTGAAAGGGTACACCTTCACGCCCAATTGCAACAGCGGATCGAACGAGAGCGGTTAGTGGCGCAGATTAGCCAGAAGCTGCATCAAACTCTGGACTTGGCGGAAATTCTGCAAACGACTGTGACGGAGGTGCGGCGCTTTCTTTTGACCGATCGGGTTTTGATTTTTCGGTTGCAGTCAGATGGTTGGGGGACTGTCATCACTGAATCTGTAGGCAATGATTGCATATCTCTGTTGTCGAGTTCCCACCATGACCCTTGTTTGAGCGAAGAATACATTGAACCTTTCCGTCGTGGATTAGTCACCATCAAATCGGATGTTCATGACGGTAAGCTCGATCCTTGCCACGTCGAACTATTAGAAAAGTTACAGGTACGGGCAAATTTGGTCGTACCCATTCTGCAAAACGGGCAGTTGTGGGGGATGTTGATTGCCCACCATTGCGCTGCTCCCCGGCAGTGGCAGGAGTTAGAAGTTGACTTGCTCAAAGAACTCGCAATTCAGGCGGGGATTGCGCTTCAGCAGGCAGAACTCTATCAGCAGGGACAGAATGAACTAATTGAGCGCACGCGGTTAGAAGTAGAACTACGAGAGCGTGAAGAACGGCTGCGACAGACCCTAGCGGGTGCTCATGCGGGTTCATGGGACTGGGAGATTCTAACGGGGAAAATCATTGGGTCTCCTGAGAATTATGATTTGCATGGACTCGATCCAGCCAATGGTGCCGTTCAGTATGAAGATTGGCACAATACTTTACACCCAGACGATCGCGAATCGGTTAACGCTGATGTGTCTAACTTTATCGAGCAAGGGCTGCCTGAGTTTCGTTGTGAATACCGCGTTGTTCACCCTCAACGAGGTATTCGCTGGCTGGTGGGTTTGGCTCGTGTGACTGTTAATGAATCGGGTCAGCCTGAACGCTTGAGCGGGATTAATCTGGATATTACCGATCGCAAACAAGCTGAAATCGAACGCGCTCGACTGCTAAAACAGGCGCAATCAGCCAGGGCAGAAGCCGAACGCGCCAACCAGATCAAAGATGAATTTTTGGCTGTCCTCTCCCACGAATTGCGATCGCCCCTCAACCCGATTCTGGGCTGGACACAACTGCTGCAAACCCGCCGATTAGATCCAACCAAAACGGCTTCAGCCTTAGCCATCATTGAACGCAACGTTAGACTGCAAACTCAACTGATTGATGATCTGCTGGATGTCGCCAAAATTCTGCGTGGCAAACTCAGCATGGACACTACTCCGGTGAATCTGGGATTAGTGATTGAATCTGCGATCGACACGGTAACAACAGCAGCCGTTGCTAAATCAATTCGGTTACATTCGGTACTGTCAAATATTGGGCAAATCTGTGGGGATTCCACCCGCCTTCAACAAATCGTTTGGAACTTACTTTCCAACGCGATCAAGTTTACGCCCAAGGGAGGACAGGTAGAAATCCGACTAGAGCGAGTCAACGATCAGGCACTGATGATCGTGAGTGACACTGGCAAGGGCATTGACTCTGACTTTCTGCCGCATATTTTTGAGTCATTCCGGCAGGAAGATGTTTCGATCACTCGCAATTATGGCGGCTTAGGATTGGGATTAACGATCGTCCGCACTCTGGTAGAAGCACACGGAGGCACGATCTTTGCCGAAAGCCAAGGTGAGGGGAAGGGAACGACGTTTACAGTTTGTTTGCCCTTGCTGGATACCCAGCCCCACAAGAGTCAGCCCGATGAATTGCCGGAGTTTGAACTGGATCTGACGGGAATTCGAGTCATGGCGGTTGACGATCAACCTGATACTCGTGAATTCTTCGCAGAATTGCTGACTCAATACGGCGCAGAAGTTCTCAGCGTGTCTTCTGCTGCTGAAGTTTTAGTTTCCCTGGAATCGTTTCAACCCGATGTGTTAGTCAGCGATATTGGAATGCCGGAAATGGATGGCTACACCCTGCTGCAACAGATTCGTTCTCTCCCGGCGTCGAAGGGGGGAAAAGTTCCTGCGATCGCTCTGACAGCTTACGCTAGAGTTGAAGATCGCGAACGATCGCTGGTATGCGGCTTCCAAGACCATATTTCTAAGCCACTTGATTTAAACAGGTTGGTGCAAGCAGTTTCCGATTTAGCTCGATCGAGTAAAAAAAATAGTAGTAGAAAATATGATTAGTTATATCAATTCCGGTTGCACCGGAATGATAAAACGGAGGAGACGGCAGTGCCATTTAACCGCGAAGGCGCAAAGGACGCGAAGGAAGAGAAGAGAGAGATTAATACAGGACGATGCTAACGGATTTGATATAACCCATAGTCCGGCAGGGGTTGAAACCCCTGCCTAAAAGCGAAAGTCCTCTCAAAGAGGACTGAAGAGTTAGTTAATGTGTATTGGTTTCAGGTAAATCGACCGTCGGTTTCAACCGACTGTCTTCTATGAGACAGGGGTTGAGACTTCTGTCGGACTCGCGGGATGACTAACGGACACGGGGCGGGCTTTCCGGCTTAAGTTGACACCTATGGGCTTGGCCTTAGTCCCTACAGTTAATCGGGGTAGGGACACGGCACTGCCGTCTCCTAATTTCGGCCACTAATAATTCCGATGTTACCGGATTTGATATCAGCAGCAACTCCTAGATCTGGTGAATTCGATGGTGACTCAGCCCGCTATCGCCAGTATTAAATAATCGCGAAAACCTAAAATTCCGAAGAACTTAGCAATCGCATAATTTTATCAACATCGTTCAATTCTCCGACAATTCGTCGCACGGGTTTTGGCCAAACTTTAATCAAAGTAGGAGTTGCAGAAATCTGATCTTTTTCGGCCTGTTCGGGATGTTTGAAAACATCAATTACTTTTAAAGTGTAGGGATGATGAAGAGCTTTTTCTAATAAATGGTGTACGGTTTCCAGGGTGCGTTCAGTGCTGGCATTGCTACCTGAAACAAACAACCTGAGCACGTATCCTTGAGTTTCTGTGTGTTCAGTAAGTGCTATTTTCTGAACTTCGGTTTGCTGTGACTTTGAGAACCGGGAAGGAGGTATAAGCGCGGAACTGGGGAATTCCGATCGCGCTTCGGCGATCGCCCAATGTACAACTAAGTCATGATTTTCCCAAAGTTCGGGGAATTGTTGGTGATAAGTGGCGATCGCCATTGGTTCGCACATTTCTTCAACACGGGCGCGCCAAACCAAATCGCCAGTCTCAAAAACCGCATTCAGCAGGGTTTGATGTCGCATCACAGGGGGGTATGCTTCGGCGGCAATTCGCAACTGTCGATCGCGCGGATCGAGCCAACAATCAACGGTTGCCGTGTAACAAGGTACTAGAAAATGTGGTGGTTCCGACAAACCGAGTATTTCCTGTAGGGCTACGCACAATTGCAAGTGCCACTGAGTTTGCTTGCGTGAGTCTATGCAGTAGATTAAATCTCCCCCAGGTGTAAACAGGGCAATGCCTTTGAAAAATTTGGGCAAGGGTGGGCGATCGGCTTTCAATGAATTACACCAATAGGGCATAGGGCATAGGGCATCGGGCATCGGGCATTGGGCATCGGGCATCGGGCATCGGGCATTGGGCATTGGGCATTGGGTGTACCTCACTTTTTAGATAACAGATAACAGTTAACTGTTAACTGTTAACTGTTAACACTCGATTTTTAGATTCGACCTCGAAGCATTTGGCCCATTTCGTTCGGAGATGGCGACTGTTCGAGACAAATCTCTTCGGTGATACGACCCTCTTGATATAGAGCGTAAAGAGACTTATTCATCGTCGTCATACCCTCATAAGTATCCTTGATCATGATTTGGTTAATTTCCTCATTCTTTCCCTTCATGATGAATTCCTTAACCACGTCAGTATTGATCAGAACGTCGTGGTAGGCTGCCCGCTTGCCATCTGTGGTTTTGCACAGCATTTGAGCGATGATTGCCAATAGAGATTCAGCCATGGAAACCCGTAGAGCCGGTTGCTCTTCGGAAGCGAACATATCCAGAATCCGGTTCAGGGTTTTGACAGCGCTGTTGGTGTGCAGCGTCCCCGCTACCAAGTGACCCGTTTGGGCAGCTTTCAGGGCGATTTCCACTGTTTCTCTGTCGCGAATTTCCCCTACTAGCATCATGTCTGGGTCTTGTCGCAGAGCGCCTTTGAGGGCGTTGACAAACTTGAGCGTGTGTCGGCCCACTTCCCGGTGCTTGATCAAAGATTTTCGACTGGTGTGTACAAATTCTACAGGGTCTTCGATCGTGATGATATGGTGAGAATTATTCTTGTTGATGTAGTCAATCATGGCGGCCATTGTGGTGGACTTACCGGAACCCGTGGGCCCTGTCACCAAAATTAGACCTTTGTGATAGCCACATATTTTCCGAAACACCTCCGGTAGCTTCAATTGCTCCATTGTCAAAATTTCGGCAGGGATGAGCCGCAATACCATAGCAGGGCCGGCTAAAGAGTCAAAGGCGCTGATCCGAATGCGGACGAAACCAAAGTCGAAGGCGCCGTCAAAGTCTAGGTTTTTCTGGAAGTGGGCAATTTCATCATCAGTCATGCACTCCCGCAGCCAACCCATAAAGATATCTAAATCTGTTGTGGGATAACCCGCATCGATAATTTCACCGCGCTTGCGGAAGCGGGGGATCTCATTGACTCCCAAGTGCAAGTCAGAAATGCTTTCTTCTTTGGCTCGCATCACGAGCTGTCTCAAAGTCGGGCTTTGATTGTTTTCTGAGCTTGATTCTTTGGGCGGGGCAAAGGATTGGGAGGCTGATGCGGGGGGAGCAGCAGGGGGAGCCGCAGGGGGAGCGGGTGGTGGTGCTGGTGGCAATCCTGATGGCAATCCTGCTGCTCTGGGAATGCCTGGAGCTGGTGGACGCGGTGGCATACCTGGGGGTGGAGGAGCACCGGGTGCGGGGGGACGGGGAGCTGGGGGACGCTGTTGTGTCATATGCGCTACCTTAATGTTGGCGAAAAGGCTTAGTCGATCGAATGATTGGTCGAAGTCTGGAAATGCCGATCGCGGTTGTGCGTGTCTTGCACAAAAGCTTAAATGTTGAGATTAGTCTATCTCAACAGGGGGTCAAAGTGGAACACCAGAAAGGGAATATTCTTTTGTTTACGGTATGCGATCGCGATCGGTATTAGGATACACAATAGATTTTCTAAGTCTCTTGATAATTTTTTTGAGGTGCAGAGTTGTAGCTGCTCAAAAAGTATAAATTATTACTGATGTTTTTACCTTAAGGATTTGATTCAATTGACACTCTCAGGTCTAAAGACACGCTCGATTCTTAAGAACTAAGCGAACCTAGTGCGTAAGGGCGTGAGCCTTAAAGCCTATAGACACTCGCTCGAAGTCGAGGTTGTGCTTACTTTTCACCAATATATTCGCAGCACCATTTAAGTCTGCGTTGATTAGTCGCTTATTTTGAGTTTTGTACAAACCACGTTTAACCCGCTGCCCAGAAAACTTATATTCCTGTGGATTGTCGGCGTTGTAAACGGGAATTTCATCTCTGTCCAAGAAACTGGCCTTGCTGGTGTAAGATTCTTCTATTTCTTGATAGAGAAGTCCATATCGTTCGCAAAGAGATTTGAGTTTCCCACGAAAGTTCCAGAAGGGGATTTGAACAAAATTCTGATTATTAATCTCACCCATATTAACTTCTTGCTTAATGCCGGGATTGTACCCAACAATAATCTTGCCGATTTTATTGGCAATACAGAAGTTGATAATGTGTCTAGCCGCTTTGTTTAGATAGTCTCTAACTCGATTGTTCCGGCTAATAGCAACAGTCGCTTGTTTACGGGTAAATCCCTTAATCCCTCGCCGCTCTTTCTCGGATTGCAGTCGGGCATTTTCCTTGTTATACCAATGGTTAATAGATTTAATTTGTTTGCCATCCACAATAAAGGATGCCCCATCGGTACTAATACAAGTTGCCAAATTGTTTACTCCCAGATCAATCGAGAGCGCCTTGCTTGGGTCTACTGGTTGTGGCTCTATCTCTGCTTCAGAGATAAATTCAACTTCAAAGAATCGGGCATCGTATTTAGGGTGAATCCGAATTTCTTTGAGCTTGCTAATATCAATCCTTTCCGGGAAATGGAGCCATACCTCCCCGTAAGTTTTCCTAAACTCGTTAGACATTGGTATCCTGAATTTACCATCTTTGATGGGAATTCTTGGATACCTGGTTTTAATTCCAGTTTTCCGGTCTGTACGAGTTGCCATTCCACCGGGAATCAACAATGGGAAGTAACCTTCCTTGGGCAAGTAGTGGGGCAAATTAACTTTAGCTTGATATCGTCCTTTGTTTTTGAGTTCCAACAAACCAAAAAAGCTGTTAAATGTTCGATCTACTACTTTCAATGTTTGCTGTCCAATATCGGTATTCAGCAGTTGATAATTCTCGTTAGTTTTGCATTGATGGTAATTCGACTCATATTTGAGGTGCTTTCGTTCGGCAAAGAAGTATTGCCGAACGGTGTACAATCCAGCATTGTAAAGGTTTTTGGTGAGTCGGCACAACATTCTCATGGCCTCGAATTCCTTGGCCGTCAGGTTGCGGATTTGATTTTTCTGAGTTGTGTACATTGGGGTTTCACTAAAACTACTGCGACTATAGCGAAGTTTCTGGCTTGGTATTGATTTTTTGTAGACTTAACATTAAATTAAGATTCACGGTGGTTAAAACCACCCGTGTCGTTTCCCACGAGCGGGCTAAAGCCGCTGAGTTTCCCACTTACCGAACTATTTTTATGAATTCTGTTGATTTGGCTTTTACTCCAGCTTTGGAATTGGCAAAGTTGATCCGCGATCGCCAGATGTCGCCGATCGAACTTGTGGATCTGTACTTGGAACGAATCGATCGCCTCAACCCCAAACTAGGCAGTTATTTTACAGTCACAGCCGATCGCGCTCAAGCCCTAGCCAAAGCTCAAACCGAACAACTAGCTGGCTTCAACAAATCACAAGAATTACCACCATTCTTCGGAGTGCCGATCGCGATCAAAGACTTAACACCAGTCACCGGCATTCCCTGTACCTATGGCACCCAGGCTCTTGTCGATAATATCTCAGCCTACGACGAATCAGTAGTATGGCGCATCAAAGCAGCAGGATTTAACATTCTCGGCAAAACAGCAACTTCTCAAATTGGCTCATTACCTTACACCGAACCCCCTGGTTTCCGCCCAGCGCGCAATCCCTGGAACCGAGACTATACGCCAGGAGGTTCCAGCGGAGGTTCAGCGGCGGCTGTAGCAGCAGGCTTATGCGCGATCGCCCAAGGTTCAGACGGCGGCGGTTCAGTTCGAGGCCCCGCTTCCTGCTGCGGTTTAGTAGGCATTAAACCCTCGCGAGGACGAGTTTCCTGGGCCCCTGTAGGAGATTATCTCAGTGGCATTTCTGCCAACGGCCCTCTAGCCCGCACAGTCGCAGATGCGGCCGCCCTGTTGGATGTGATGTCAGGCTACACAACCGGCGATCCTTATTGGCTTCCAGATCCAAGTCCCACATTTTTAGAGTCAGCAAGTCAAAAGTTAGGCAAGTTACGAATTGCTTTTTCCACCTCTGTTTTCCCTGTGGGCGAGGCTGCGGATGTGTGTCAACAAGCCGTACTCGATACCGTCAAATTACTCACTGATTTGGGTCACGATGTCGAACCTGGATGCCCAGATTTTACAGGTTTGATCGAGCCGTTTACAGCGATTTGGCAGACTGGAGCGGCTGCAAGTGGCATTCCAGCCACTGTTTTGCAACCGATGAATCGCTGGCTATTGGAAAGATCTATTTCGGCTGGGGAATATTTGCGGGCGGTGCATCAAATCCAGGTAGTTTCACGGCGGATTGTGGGATTCTTTGAAAAATTTGATGTGTTAGTTTTGCCGACTTATATGCACTCGCCGATTCAGATTGGTGAGTGGGCGGATTTGAGTTGTGAAGAAACTTTGGCTAATATTATTAATTGGATTGCTCCCTGTCCACCGTTTAATGCTAGTGGCCAACCGGCGATCGCACTTCCGGCCATTTTAGATAGTAACGGTTTGCCTGTGGGGATTCAAATTATCGGTCGGCCGGCGGCGGAAGCTACTTTAATTGCTTTGGCGGCGCAAATGGAAGCGGCAAAACCTTTCCCGGTTTTAGATTTTAAGTGAGTTTTAATATCAAATCCGTTAGCCTTGGAATTGTTAGTTGCTGAAATTAGGACACGACAGTGTCCATTGGTGTCAACTTAAGCTGTCAGCCCGCCAAGTCCGTTAGTCATTCATCAAGTCCGCCAGGGGTTGAAACCCCTGTCTAATAGCGAAAGTCCTCTCAAAGAGGACTGAAGAGAAGAATCTCAACTCATTAGTCCTCTTTTAGAGGACTGTCTTCTTTGAGACAGGGGTTTAAACCCCTGTCGGACTATCGGTTTGACGTTAAGTTGACACCAATGGACAGTGTCGTGTCCCTACGGTATTATTTGCGGCGGCAGGGAAACGGCAGTGCCGTATCCTCTATATCATTCCGGCGCAGCCGGAAACGATTTAACTAATCGAGTCAGAGAGCGGAATTTCAATTACAAACTCGCTTCCTGCTCCCGGTGTTGAGTTACATTTAAGTGTGCCTCCGTGCTTTTCGGCGACAATCGAGTGCGAAATAGATAATCCCAATCCGGTACCCTTTCCGGCTGGTTTTGTGGTAAAGAATGGTTCCAGCAATTTCGATCGCACTTCTGGTGTCATCCCACACCCATTGTCAGCAATCGAGATGGCGAGTGTCGTACCTTCCTGAATACAAGTGCGAATCTCGATCGTATTGGGGCAACTTTCTATCTCATCATAAGTGCGATCGGCATTAGATTCATTCAAAGCATCGATCGCATTTCCCAGCAAATTCATAAATACCTGATTCAGTTGTCCGCTGTAACACTTAACTAAACGAAAATCGCCGTATTTTTTAATCACTTGAATTGCAGGGCGATCTGGTTGAGCTTTCAAGCGGTGCTGCAAAATCATCAACGTGCTATCAATTCCGGCGTGAATATCGGCTGCTTGTTTCTGATTCCCGTCAATTCGCGAAAAGTTCCGCAGCGATTGCATAATCTCGCGAATGCGATCGGTTCCTAGCTTCATCGAAGCCAGCATTTTTGGCAAATCTGCGATCAGATAATCGAGATTGATTTCGGCTGCTGCTTCGACAATTTCCGCTACTGGATTTGGATAGTGTTCCTGATAAAGATTCACAAAATTAATCAAGTCATTAATATTTTCGACGGCGTGGTGGAGATTGCCAGAAATAAAACCAACAGGGTTATTGACTTCGTGAGCAACTCCTGCTACCAATTGTCCCAAACTAGAGATTTTTTCCGTTTGCACGAGTTGAGCTTGGGTTTGCTGCAATTTGTGCAAAGATTGTTCTAGTAGCTGGGATTTTTCTTGCTCTCTGGCGTAGAGTTGGGCATTTTCTACACCAATCGCAACTTGCGCGGTTAACAAATTTAAAATTTGCAATCTCTCAGCAGTAAATGCACTGACAGCTAAGTTATTTTCGAGGTAAAGTATGCCTGTGAGATGACCTTGATAGATGATCGGCGAACACAAAATTGATTTTGGTTGGTTGCTGACAATGTACGCATCTGTGTTAAATAAAGTCTCCGATGTCGCATCGTGCAAAACCAGATTTTTCTGGGTTCTGGCTACATAATTAACTACGGAAATCGGCAAATCCTGGCTGTTTTCCACAGGAATAGATTGCAAAACAGTGGCTTGTTGTTTTTCGGCGGTGCAGGTGGCTTCTATCAATAGCCTATCCCCTTTGAACAGCATCAAAACTGCTTTTTGAGCGGCGGCATTCTCTAACAATATTGTGATTAAGCTAGCTAGCAATTTTTCCAGTACAATTTCGCTGGTAATGGCTTGAGATGCTTTGATAAAAGTACCTACATCTAAGGCATTTCCCAAACTGCTATTAATAGTAGTTGTCGTAGCGATCGCACTGACATTGCTACTTTTAGGTGGTTGGTTGAGGGTTTGGGCAACTAATTGCGGATATCTGGCTTCTAAATCTTTAACTTTGGCGATCGCTCCCCAGCGGATATAACCGTAGTAGGCTTCTGTAAGATAAACTCGAGCAATTTTATCTTTCTTACAAGCATAATAAAACTCGGCTGCCAGTTCGTTAGCTAGGGCTTCTTCTTGGGTGTATCCCTGCTCTTTTGCTCCTTCAATAGCTCGGTCATAATACTCTCCTGCCGCCCAATTTTCACCACAAATTCTGGCTTTTTCAGCCTCAACGAGATCGTACTTATGCTGGTAATTCATGGGGGCATGGTGGGCCCATTTCTGCATTTTTTCTTGGTTCGCCACCACTTGCATCAAGTATTGTTGTTGTTGTTCGCTGTCAGCAGTTGGGTACACAGCTAAGAGTGCCAGCGAATAGTAAAGATTGTGGGTGCCGATCATCATAAAGCCAACCGCTGCTTTTGCATATTCTGCTGCTAAAGATGCGCTAGCAAGTGCCTCCTCCGGTTCTTTAAACAAGTAAGAAAGTAGCATCTTAGCAAAATAAACCTTAAATAGTGACATATAATTGTTAGTCGCTTGCAACCGAGGCAAGCTTTCGACTTCATTAAATCTGTCACCTATTAACTGAGATTTTGTGTCGGATTGTCCGAGTAGATTTAAAATAATTTGTCCCCAAATTGAGAGCATTTCACTCGATATATTTTGTTTGAGTTTAATCGATAATTCAAGGTACTTTATTTGTTTAAAATTGACATTTTCCAGAGGTTCTCCAATCAAAAACGGGCCAGAACAACAGTTCAAAGCATTATAACTGCTAAATTCTAAATCTCCTGTTTCTAAACCGCTTTGAATCCCCTCCATTAAAGGTGGAATTGTTTCTCTAGCGTGTTCTTTCCAGTGGCGGACAAAAGTGTTAAACAAGTGGTAGACTTTGCACTTAAATTCTTTAGCATTGAATTGCTCTAATAACTTTAATGATAGCTTTCCAGCATGATATCCCGCGTCTATCTCTCCTAAGGCCCCAGCCAGTAGCAAGCCATACCAACTATAGGCGATCGCCCCAAGCGCTGAATGACCGTATTTAACACAAAGATCCACCATTGTGAAGATGATCTGCGGGAATAATTCTGGTTTTCCAGCAAAAGCAGGAGTAAGAATAACCGAAAGTATCCGCATTGCGGCTAACTGATATTCATCAGTCATTACTGGAATATTGTCTAGTTCCTCAAGTTGAGGTAACTTGATTCCAGCCAGCCCCTCTGGGGGGATTTCCGACAGGGAAAATCCCGATATTTCCAAAGCTCTTAAACCAGTATCGATGGCTTTTAGCATCTGGTTTTGAGACATATAAGACTGGATTTGAATTTCGTAGACTTTAATTTTATCGAGTACGCTAACAGCTTGTTGCAAAACGACATCGGCTAAATATTGCGATCGCTCAAAGTTAGTATTGAGATATTCTGCTTCGGTTGCTGCTACATAAAGATTCAGCGTCAACTGATAATCAGTCTGCCAACTATCAGCCGCCAACAATTCTAAACCGGCATTCAAATACCTGACAGCGGCTTCGTAAGCGTTTGATGCTTTGGCTTTTTTGCCAGCTATGAGATTGAGTTTTGCCAGTTCATCTTTTTCTGTTTTTTCGGTGATGAATTCAACGCCGATATTCAGTTGGTTGACAATATCAAAGACATTTTCTGCGAGATCAGATGCCGTAGGGGCGGCGCCCCCGCGGTCAGTGAGCGAAGTCGAACTGTGCCCGCCATTTTGTAGCAGCAGTTGACCGATTTTTAGGTGAGTTGCTTTCTTGTCGCTGTCGGGGATGAGAGAGTAAGCTGCTTGCTGTACTCTATCGTGCAGGAATTTGTAGGAAATTGGCGATCGCGAATCAGCAAGCAGCCGGAAATCACCCAATTCCCACTCTCCAACTAAGGGGATTTTGTAAGCATCGTTCAAGGGAAGGACTAATCCGCTTTGCAGTGCGGGCCAGAGTTCGCTAGCTGTCACAGTAGGTGATTCTTTGCTGACAACAGACAAAACATCTAGAGTAAATATGTTGCCGATACAAGCCGCCAATTTTAAAATTTGTTGCGTCGTTTTCGGCAGTTTTTTGATGCGGCTGGCTATTAGTTCTACTACGTTTTTGTCAGTAATGCCAATCGCCTGAATTTCCTCTAAATTCCACTGCCAATTGCCGCTGTCAAATTCAAATTTTAACAATTTGTCTTGATAAAGGGCTTGCAGGAGTTGCGTCAAGAAAAATGGGTTGCCACCCGTTTTATTAAATATCAATTCAGCTAGTAGTTTGACTTTTTCGTTGCCAGATTCTGACTGGAAACGAGATAATTCTGGTGTTTCTGCGCTTAAGGAAGAGATACAAAGAGTATCAGCTATTAATTCCCTGACATTGCCAAACTTTAAGGGTTCCAGGACAATATTGTGAATGGGAGTGCCTGTTTTTTCGATTTCGGCGATCGCGTGCAGCAGCGGATGAGTCGGAGAGACTTCGTTATCGCGATATGCTCCAATCAACAGCAAATGTAGGCTTTCAGCATCGCTAACCAGCAGTTGCATTAAATTCAGCGATGCGGAATCTGCCCACTGCAAATCGTCTAAAAAGATAACCAGGGGATGTTCTTTTTTTGTGAAGATGCCGATAAATTCTTTGAAGACTCGGTTAAAGCGGTTTTGAGCTTCTGCGGGCCCGATTTGTGGCACTTCGGGCTGTTTGCCAATAATTAGCTCAACTTCTGGTATTACCTCAGCAATTACCTTACCTTGCTCGCCCAAAGCTGCTGATATTTTTTCTCGCCAAGTTTGCAGTTTTTCTGTACTTTCTGTCAGTAACTGCCAGATTAAAGACTGGAAAGCTTGAATCAAAGCTGCATAGGGAATGTCGCGCTTAAATTGGTCGAATTTGCCCTTGACAAAATAACCTCGCTGCCGGACAATCGGCTTATGAATTTCATTGACAATCGCGGTTTTGCCAATACCGGAGTAACCAGAAACTAATACTATTTCGCTCCCCCCTGCCCTGCTTAAAAAGGGCAAGGCTGTTTCATTTTTTGTAGGGGCAAACCCCCCGTGGTTGACCAGATAGCCCACACGCCCATTCGATGATTGGTGGGGGGGTAGGCACGGGGGCACTACCCCTACCCTTTCAAAAGCAGCAAGCAAGCAATCGACTTCTGCTTCCCGCCCGTAAAGTTTTTGAGGTATTAGCAGTTGTCCCGATCGATCTAATTTTCCAGGTCTAAAGTTGACAATTTCTCCAATTTGTTGTAAGGAATTCAAACAAATTTCTAAATCAGCTTTTAGCCCTTCAGCAGTTTGATACCTATCTTCAGCATTTTTCTCTAAGAGCTTCATGACAATATCGGAAATAACTTGAGGAATCTCTGGATTTAATTTTTCGGGAGGTATGGCTTGTTTGGCGATGTGACAGTGCACAATTTCTAAAATATCGCTGTTGTTAAAAGGTAATTTACCTGTCAGCATTTCGTAAAATGTGACACCTAGGGAATAAAAGTCTGTGCGATAATCTAAGGTGCGATTCATTCTCCCGGTTTGTTCGGGAGACATATAAGCGACAGTACCTTCAACTAAGTTGAGGTTGTTGAGTTGGGGGTTTTCTTTGCTGAGGCGGGAAGCGACGCTAAAGTCGGTGATTGTGACTATTCCCGTGGCTGAATTGATGATAATATTGGAGGGTTTTATATCTTTGTGAATTATGCCGTTTCGGTGCAGCGATTTGAGTGTTGATGCTAGTTGAACGGCGATGTTTAAAAAAGCTGGTAAATTAAGTTTTGTTGAATGGCTGAGGACATCTCCGCCAAAGTCTTCTAAAATCAGAGCTATTCGGTTTTGATATGTTTCGAGGCTGTAGGCTTTGACTATACCTTCAATGTGCAAATTTTGAGTGATTTTATATTCGTGTTTTAAGCGGGTAATTTGTTCTAGGGTGGGAAATTCTGCCTTGAGAATTTTGATGATTACTGGTTGTTCGTCTGAGTTTCTAATGCCACGGTAGACGCTGGTATTGAAGCCTTCAGAAATTGAGGCGCTGATGCGGTAGCCCGGAAGTATTTGCATAGCTGTTAAAGTGGTGACTGTGAGTTGAGTACGATCGAGCTTGTTATCTTACCTAAGTCAAACAGCCTAAGTAAGCTGGGAGTATCAACTATAACTTATATTGAAAGTAGCAGCCAAGAGTATATCTCAAAAAGTATTACTTAAGTATAATAAGTATAAATTTTATGTGAGTGTAAGGAAAAAATTCATTTTACGATCGCTACAGTTGCAGAGGTGGTGCTATCGGGTCCGATCGAGCAAAAGCGATCATTTGCCAGAATCAGAAAAGTTTTGAGAGTATTCTGATTGTGGATATATTATTAACAATTACGATCGAGTAAAAATGAGCAACAAATTAGGATGTAAGTGGTTGTCGTCCCTGGCAAGTATGATTAGCATTATCGCCATGAGCACTTTCAGTGGCACTTTTGCCCCCGCACAAGCGGCCGAAACGGTTGTGGTTCGCAAAGGTTTTTTGGAATCTTCCATATCGGTGGCGGATTTGCGATCGCTCGTGGAAACCGGAAAAGTCCCGGATGGCCTTCAAAGTTACGCCAATCTCCTCTCCTCCGAACAACGGAGTCAAATCTTTGGAGCTCTCAAAGCCAAAATTCCCCTGAATATCGTTGGCCTCAGTAGCTTGCTGAATACTCGTGTTGGTACTGCAATTCTCGCGGATCTAACGACGGTAATACCCAGGCGCGACGGTGCGGGTGTCGAAGCGCTACGAGCGGCCTTAGTTTTGGGAGCAAATAAGCCCGAAGGTTTGTCGATATTGAGTTTTATTGAAAATTATCCGGGGCGACGGGTAGTGGTGGATCTCGATCGCGCTTTTGCAGTTTTGGCGAATTTGAATACTGGTTTCTGGCAAACTCAGCGGTTTATGGCTGCGATCGCACCTCAGTTAGCAGCCAATAAAACAGCGCTGAATCTGCCTTTAGATGCTAGTCAAACCGGCCCTAATTCAGTGCAGGTACTTAAGCTAGATTTAAATGATACCACGCGCGATCGGCGTATTCCCGTTGACGTTTATTGGTCGAAGGCTGCGACAGCCGACAAGCCGACGATCGTGTTTTCTCACGGTTTGGGTTCTGTGCGTACAGATTTGCGCTATTTAGCCGAACATTTGGCATCTCACGGCTATATAGTAGCTGCTTTGGAACATCCGGGAAGCAACGAGACGAACACTAATGCTGCGATTGTTGGTCAATCGCGGTTGATTGCTCCTCAAGAGTTTTTGAACCGTCCCAAGGATATCAGTTTTGTGCTCGATGAATTGGCAAAATTGAACAAAACGGATGTTAATTTGCAGGGTAAAATTGCGATCGACAAATCGATGGTAATTGGATATTCCTTTGGCGGCGCTGCTGCTTTATCCTTGGCTGGTGCCGAGATGCAATTGGGCCGCCTCAAACAGCGGTGTCGGGCTGATTTGATTACTTTGAGTTTAGGCGAAGGCATTCAGTGTGCGGCCGCCGGATTACCAGAGGAACGTTATCAATTGCGCGATCCCAGAATTAAAAGGGCGATCGCCATGAATCCTACGACTTCTTTATTATTTGGAGAAACAGGTTTAAGTAAGATAGAAATTCCCACCTTAATAGTTGCTGCTTCTGCTGATAAAACTACTCCGGCGTTAGTCGAACAAATTGTCGGATTTCCCCAAATCCCCTCTCCCAAATGGCTAGTTGGGTTTGTGGGCGCAACGCATTTAAGTGTGAAAGACCCCAGTACAACTTTAGATCAAGTTGGTAAGCCGAGTACAGTGATTACCGGTGATGAAGTAGTCGGGGAAAAAGCTGTTAGTATTCGCAACTATATTAAAGCTGTAAGTTTGGCGATGGCTGCTCAAATGACGGCGGATGCTGATAAGTATGCCGTGTTTTTAACACCAGATTACGCGCAATTTGCTTCTACACCAGCACTTCCCGTCCGGCTGGTAACAGAGATTCCCCCTGAAGCTAATGCCATTGTAGAAACTTTCATTAAGGAGAATAAATAGGGCATGGGGAATTGGGCATCGGGCATGGGGCAAACAGGGAATTGGGTTTCTGGTAGCATCGGAATTATCAGTAGCCAAAATTACGAGACCGCGAGTCCCGCGCGTCCCTACAATGTTATTTTGGGTAGGGAAACGGCACTGCCCATTGGTGTCAACTTAAGCTGTCAGCCCGCCCCGTGTCCGTTAGTCATCCCGCGAGTCCGCCAGGGACTGAAGTCCCTGTCTAATAGCGAAAGTCTGAACATTAAGTTGACACCAATGGGCTCTTGGAGTGTCCGACCTATCATATCAATTCCGTTAGCATCGTCCTGTATTAATCTCTCTCTTCTCTTCCTTTGCGTCCTTTGCGCCTTCGCGGTTAAATCATTCCGATGCAACCGGAAACGATATCATTCCGACTGACATCCGTTAAATCCGTTACAGAATCCGTTGCCGAACTTCCTTCCTCTACAACTCCAAAACTGCTATGCCTAAAAGAAACGTCATCCCGCTGTTGCTACTGGTGACAGCACTGTTTATCACCTACGGTGACAGTTGGAAATTTCTCCCCAAACCCACAAGAGATGCCAGCGTGACAAGTCGAAAATTCCTACTAGGGCTCTGGCCATCCTGGGTGAAACCCAAGGATTTAAACAAGGAAAGGCAACGGGAACTTGACGAACTACAAAAAACTCCCAGTCCCAACCGTTGATGGAAAAAACAAGAGTTATAGCAGTCGCCAAGGCACTTTAGTCATGGCTCCCTGCCCTTCGACTACGCTCAGGGAGCGGAGCAGTACCCTGAGCGTAGTCGAAGGGTCTAAAGGAACAATAACAAAACCTTAACACACTTGGTGGTTGCCATATATCAAGTCCAATGAATTAGCCATAAATCCTGTACAGGCATAGGAAGTTGAGCATAGGTTATTCGTTATTAGAACGAACAAATAACTAATAACAACTAAATAATAACCTATGCCCCTAATTTTCAAGCTATTACTTCTTCTTCAACCAGCTAAACATGGCGCGCAAATCTTTGCCCACTTCTTCAATCGGATGTTCTGCTTCCTGACGACGCATTGCGATAAATCCTGGTTTGCCAGCTTGATTTTCGAGCACGAATTCACGGGCAAATTGACCTGATTGAATTTCGCTGAGAATCTTCCGCATTTCGGCGCGGGTTTCATCGGTGACAATGCGAGGGCCGCGAGTTAAATCGCCATATTCTGCCGTATTAGAGATACTATCGCGCATTGTGGCGAGGCCTCCTTCTACAATTAAGTCAACAATCAGTTTGACTTCATGCAAGCATTCAAAATAAGCTAATTCTGGTTGGTATCCAGCATTCACTAAGGTTTCAAATCCAGCTTTGATTAAGGCAGTTAAACCGCCGCACAAAACTACTTGTTCGCCAAAAAGATCGGTTTCGGTTTCTTCGCGGAAAGTAGTTTCGAGGATACCTGCTCTGGTACCACCGATACCTTTAGCATAGGCCATTGCCCGATCGCGCGCTTGGCCAGAAGCATCTTGATAGATTGCAAACAAGCTAGGAACACCTTCTCCCTGTTCGTAAGTCCGTCGCACCAAATGTCCTGGGCCTTTGGGAGCAACCATTACTACGTCTACATCGGCTGGGGGTACAACTTGACCGAAGTGAATGTTAAAACCGTGGGCGAATGCTAGAACTTTTCCGGCTGAAAGATGCGGTTCAATATGTTCTTTGTAAACGGTTTTTTGTACTTCATCGGGCAATAAAATCATGATGAAGTCAGCAGCGGCGGCGGCTTTGTCTACTGGATGAACGGTTAAACCTGCTGCGGTTGCTTTGCCGGCCGATTTGCTACCGGGGTACAAGCCAACAATGACATTCATCCCACTGTCTTTGAGGTTGAGCGCGTGGGCGTGTCCCTGGGAACCGTAGCCAATAATCGCAATGGTTTTGTTGGCTAATAGGTCTAGGTTAGCGTCGGTGTCGTAATACATACGGGCCATAGTAGTTGTCTCCTGCGGTAAAAATATTGTAATTGACTGCAAACCTCCCATTGTATCATGGAGTTGACTTGAGCGAATAAATCCGGGAGCTTATTATGAAGATGCCGAGCTTTTTTCTCGCTCAAAAAGCAATATAGCAACCGCTAAGGCAGTTAAGACGTTTTTAATTGCTGAAACCATTGATTTTATTGCCTTCTTCGGTCTTCTTCCAACTTCGGTTTTCCAACTTCAGTCTTCCTTCTATCCGTTACATCCGTTACACAATCCGTTGCCGAACTTTCTTCTATCCGTTACATCCGTTACACAATCCGTTGCCGAACTTTCTTTTTCTTAACTATGAAAATCACAAAAATACATCATGTAGCGATAATCTGCTCAAATTACGAAGCCTCAAAGAAATTTTATCTAGAAGTATTGGGATGTTCCATCATCCAAGAAACTTTCCGCACCGAAAGGAACTCGTACAAACTAGATTTACAACTGGGAAACGGTGACATGATTGAACTTTTTTCCTTTCCTCATCCTCCCGAAAGAGTCAACAATCCTGAAGCTTGTGGCTTGAGACATTTAGCTTTTGCAGTAGAAGACATAGACAAAGCAGTTGCTTACTTAGAATCAAAACAGGTCGATGTCGAAGAGATTCGCCTTGACGAAATTACAGGCAAACGGTTTACTTTCTTTAAAGACCCAGATAATTTGCCATTAGAAATATATGAAATTTAGAGCATTTTTAATTATAGATTATATTATGTTAAGATTGTCTAATACCAATTTAATGTGAAGTTGCACATATTCCGATCCCCCTAAATCCCCCTTCCCAAGGGGGACTTTGATTGGACTCTTGTCCCCCCCTTGGGAAGGGGGGTTAGGGGGGATCGAATATTTTTTCTAAATTTTTTTGATATTTGTAAATTTATACCTGCTCAAAAAACCAAGAGGCTTCGACTCTGACTATGCCAGAAACTCCTGTATCCATTGCTCAGCACTACCACGAACGGACAAAATATGACCCTCAAACCATTGCCGCCAAAAGCAGACAGCTAGACTGGGAAGAGCAACCTGTTCCTTTCAAAGAATATAAAATTGGAGCGTATTTTGACCTCAAGCCTTATCTAAAAGACACATCAGAGGAGTCCCAGACCGATCGCAATGGCGGTTGGTGGCATCGATTGTCCAACTTCTTGTTATGCAGCTACGGGTTGACTGCGAAGGTGTCCACGATGGATGGGAGCCAGCTTTATTTGCGATCGGCACCGTCGGCTGGGGGGCTTTACCCCGCAGAGGTTTATTTAATCTCCCGTGGGACTGAGTATTTGCCAGCCGGACTTTATAATTATCAGGCGAGAACTCATTCGCTAGTTCACTTTTGGGATAGCGAAGTTTGGCCGGCATTGCAAGCGGCTTGTTTTTGGTCGCCAGCCTTAGAAGATACTAAATTGGCACTTGCAATCACAAATGTGTTTTTCCGTTCTTCTTGGCGCTACGAAGACCGAGCTTATAGACGAATTTTCCTAGATACAGGTCATTTATTGAGCAACATCGAGTTAGGTGCGGCGCTGAATGATTATCGACCTCATTTGATTGGAGGATTCGCAGATGAAGCCGTCAATCAATTGCTTTATATCGACTCAAAACAAGAAGGAGCAATCTGTGTAGTAGCCTTAGCCGACTTGCTAGATATCAAGCAAAACTTGCCAAGATTCAGAACAGCTTTACCTGGGAAAATTACCACAGATTATCCCAAAATTCCCGAAGGTCAATTGTTAGAATATCTCCACGAATCAACACAGTTGGAGTCAGATACGACAGGTGCGGATGGCTGGAAAATTAATGAGAAGGAAGAGGGAATAGAAGATAAATATAACTTCCCATTTTGCACGAAAGTATCGACGGTGACTCCTTCAATAAGTTGGGGATTTAACCTAGACAATTTAGAAAATACAATTCTCAAACGGCGTTCTACTCGTTATTATACTGGTGCTTCTTTGAAATTGGACGAGTTGTTAGCCTTGCTCGATTTTACTTATCAGCCACACCATTATATCGACCAAGGATTGGATGGTGATCCTGATTATTTCGATTTGAGTTTAATCGAGACTTTTGTGGCTGTTTCGGGTGTGCATGGTTTAGAAGAAGGCTGTTATTATTATGCTCCTAAAGCTCAGGAATTGCGGCAAATTCGGTTTAAGAATTTCCGTAGGGAGTTGCATTATTTGTGTTTGGGGCAAGAATTGGGTAGAGATGCGGGGGTTTTGTTGTTTCATACGGCGGATTTGAAGAAGGCGGTTGCTAAATATGGCGATCGCGTTTATCGTTATTTGCATATGGATGCGGGTCATTTGGGCCAGCGGCTGAATTTGGCGGCGATTCAATTGCGTTTGGGTGTGAGTGGGATTGCGGGATTTTTTGATGATAAGGTGAATGAGGTTCTGGGAATTCCGGCTGATGAAGCGGTGCTTTATATTACTACTTTGGGTAGGCCTCGATCTTGATGTTTGTTAGTTATGAGTTGCCGTACCCTGAGCGTAGTCGAAGGGTGGAAATTATTACAGGATTTAGGGACTCCGACAAAGAAACCGGGTTTTTAGGGAATTTGTGGGTTGGAACTGAGATCTTGCAGCATTGTCAGCAACAGGCAAGATGCCTGTTCCACAAAGAGTGGATTTCTTGTGGAACAGGCATCTTGCGTCAGCAACAGGCAAGATGCCTGTTCCACAAAGAGTGGATTTCTTGTGGAACAGGCATCTTGCCTGTTCACAAAAGGCTAGTTGAGAATGGTGCAAGATCTCAGTTGGAACGAAGTATTGTCGTAAAAAACCCGGTTTCTGAACCCCATGATGCCCTATGCCCTATGCCCTATGCCCTATGCCCAATGCCCATGCTTATTTCCCAATACAAAATCTACTAAATATTCTATCCAATACTGATTCTGTCACCTCGTCTCCCGTAACTTCTCCTAGGGCTTGAATTGCACCTCGCAAATCTATTGTCCAAAAATCTAATGGCAATTTATCACCAATCGTAACTAAGCATTGTTCTATAGAAAACTTTGCTTTGGTGATGGCTGCTGCTTGCCGCTGGTTAATTGCTAAGTCTAGGTTTTCTGCTTGCAAATTGTCGGAATTTACGGCATCTAAGATTGCGGTTTCTAAATCTTCTATGCCTTGTTCTAGGGCGACGGCTGTGGTGACTATTCGGTGATTTTCAGAGGGAAAAGGTAGTTTTGGGGGTGTTTTTACTAGGTCGATTTTGTTGATGATGATGATTAGTTTGCGGTGTTTTACTTGTTCGTAAATTTCTGAATCGCCTGCTGTCCACCCAGATTCTGCGTCAATTGTCAATAATACTAGATCGGCTTGCTGTGCGGCTATGCGCGATCGCTCAACTCCGATCTTTTCTACCTTGTCTTCGGTTTCCCGAATTCCCGCAGTGTCCAGCACCTGCACCGGAATTCCGCCCACAACTAACTGGGATTCTACCACATCCCGTGTTGTACCGGGCAAATCTGTGACGATCGCCCGATCGCACCTACTCCACGCATTCAACAAACTCGACTTACCGACATTCGGGCGGCCCACTATCGCCACTTTCAAACCGGTTCTCAACAGTTCTCCGCGATCGGCTGTTGCCAAAATAGTTGATAATTCATCTAAAATATGGGTAATTTCCAAGACCGTTTGAGCTTCATTTAAAGGCGGCAAATCTTCCTCAAAATCAATTCTTGCTTCAATTTCTGCTAACACATCCAAACAAGTTGTTCTCAGTAGGCGAATCGGCTTAGCCAATTTTCCTTGCAAGCCAGCCAAAGCACTTTGTGCAGCAGCCGGAGATTGTGCTCCCACCAAATCTGCAATGCTTTCAGCTTGAGTTAAATCCAGTCTTCCGTTCAAAAAAGCTCGCAGGGAAAACTCTCCCGGTTGTGCCAATTTCGCTCCGTTTTCCAAACACAATTGCAAGACTTGCTGCACGGCCATAATGCCACCGTGACAGTGGAATTCTACCACATCTTCGCGAGTGAAAGAACGCGGCGCTTTCATAATTAGCAGTAAGGCTTCATCGACTAATTCGTGAGTTTTGGGGTGGTGGATGTAGCCGTAAATAATCCGGTGAGAGTCCCATATTTGCTTGCCTGGACTGCGAAATAGAGTTTCGGCAATTTTCAGGGCTTGGGAGCCGGAAACCCGCACAATGCCGACGCTGCCTTGTTGGGGAACTATGGCAGTGGCGATCGCTGCGATCGTTCCTCCTTTTGTTAATGATTCAGCCATTTTTAATTTCTATAAGTAGAAGAAAGAAGGAAGAAGGAAGAAGGCCCTTCGACTACGCTCAGGAACCGGGAAGAAAGCCCTTCGACTACGCTCAGGGTACGATGAATGATGAATGTTATTGATATTACCCATAGTCAGGACACGGCAGTGCCGTTTTCCTACAAAGGTTTGTTGGCGAATGCGATAACTATCCTGATTATATGCGAAAATTTAATCAGTAACAGGGATGAGGGCATATTATGATTGGTCAACTTCTAGACAGACGTTACCGCATCATTAAAGTGACAGACTCAAGTGAGGTGGGAACAACTTATTTGGCGGCAGATACTCACCGTCCGGGTTCTCCGCAATGCCAGGTGATAAAAATGCGGCTTCCTGGCAAAAGTTCGCAGATTCCCGAATCAGTCAGAGCGATATTTCAAAGAAATGCAGAAAAGATTGAAAAATTGGGGAAACATCACAAAATTCCCGAATTATTGGCGTATTTTGAGGAAAATCGTAATTTATACTTGATTGAAGAATTCATCGCTGGGAAAGCTTTAGGCAGAGAACTAATCCCCGGTAAACCTTGGGCGGAAAAGAAAGTATTTGCTTTGCTCAAGGAAGTATTAGAAGTTTTGGTTTTCATACATGAGAATGGCTTTATTCATGGTAGAATTAAACCAGATAATCTGATTAGGCGCAAGTCAGATGGTCAACTGGTGTTAACGGACTTTAGCTTAGATAAGGAACTGAACCCGGAAATTGCTGATTGTTATTTGTCGTTGCCAACTTCCTCTAATTCAGCTAAATGGTCTTGTGCTAAAAAAGAGTCGCCTATTGCCAGGACAGTATATACGCCGATCGAACAATCGGAAGGCAACCCTCGCTACAATAGTGACATTTATGCCCTAGGAACGATCGCCCTTCTTGCAGTGACAGGACTATCAATTGTTGAACTGGCTTCCTTGAGAAACCACGAAGGCGAAATTAATATTGGCGATCGGATAACTTGTTCTGTCGCTCTAGCAGATATTATTGAGAAAATGGTGCGCTCGGACTTTGAGCAACGCTATCAGGATGCCACGGAAGTTTTAGCCGACTTCCAAAAAATCAGACTAAAAATCAGGGTTGAGCCACCGCTACCAACCACCTTTACTCCCGCTATGAGTCAACAGCCTCTGAAGCCGAGTCAAATCATCCTGCTAAGTATCGCTGGAACTGTTTCCGCTTTAATCTTGACAGCAGGACTAATTTATTATTGGCAGACTCAAGATCCTGCCCGATCGCAGGAATTGTTCGTCCGTGGCCAGCAAAAGGCTGAGCAAGGGGACAAAACAGGTGCGATCGCCGATTATAGTCAAGGGATCAGCCTGAATGCCACCGATGCCGAAGCTTTCTACAAGCGGGCTAATGTTCGCTATGAGCTTGGGGCCCGCGAGCAAGCAGTACAGGACTACACGCAAGCAATTCAAGTCAATCCTAGCCACAGTAAAGCCATTTACAATCGAGGTATTGCTCGTCGCGACCTCGGCAACAAGCAGGGGGCGATTGAAGATTTCACCCAAGCAGTGCGGCTGAATCCCAGTGACGCCAGCGCTTACTATCAGCGCGCTCTGGCTTACTACGATCTGTCCAACAATTCCAAGGCGATTGAAGATTTCACCCAAACGATTCGACTGGTTCCTAATGATGCTAGAGCCTACAGCAACAGGGGTTTAGCTCGATCGGCTGCGGGAGACAAGACTGGGGCGATGGCAGATTTTACCCAAGCGATTCAGATTAGCCCCGAAGATGCTGGGGTTTATTCTGGTCGGGGTCGATCGAGATTTAATGTGGCAGACTATCAAGGGGCGATGGAGGATTATACTAAGGCGATCGAATTAGCACCCGATCGGGCTGATGCTTATACCAACCGATGTAATGTTCACTTGAACTTAGCAACTTACGACAAAGCGATTGAAGATTGCACCCAAGCAATTACGATTGATCCAAAAGACGAAGCTGCTTATAATAACCGCTGTGTTGCTCACCTGAATTTAAAACAATTTCAGAAAGCTGTTGAAGATTGTAGTCTAACGATCGCACTTAACGGCAATAATTCTAAAGCATACAGCAATCGAGGTTTGGCTCGTGAGGGTTCGGGAGACAAGGCTGGGGCGATCGCCGATTTTACTCAAGCAATTCGACTCAATCCCAGTGATGCAGTTGTTTATAGCGATCGCGGTAATATTTACTCAGAACTCAAAAACTACACTTTAGCGGTTGAAGATTTTGCAAAGTCAGTGAAGCTCAACCCCAACTATGCTAAGGCTTTCTACCGCCGAGGTCTCGTCCGTCGTCAACTAAAAGACCGTAATGGGGCGATCGGGGATTTTCAGAAAGCTGCAAACCTGTTTATAGAACAAGGAAAAGCCGATGATTTTCAAAACGCGCAAGTACAAATTAATGAGCTTAACTAAATTCTTAATCAGTCATCAGCTAACAGTTAATAGCTAACAGCTAACCGTTAATCGTTAACTGTTGTCATATCAATTCCCAATTCCCAATTCCCAATTCCCAATTCCCAATTCCCAATTCCCAATTCCCAATTCCCAATTCCCAATTCCCAATTCCCAATTCCCAATTCCCATTCCCCATTCCCCATTCCCCATTCCCCATTCCCAATATGAACATGGTTGGTCAACTTCTAGACGGACGTTACCGCGTAGTCCAAATACTCAGTTCCGGGGCTTTCGGACAAACCTATTTATCAGTCGATACTCGCCGTCCCAACCATCCTCAATGTGTAGTCAAACAACTACGACCACCGAGCAATACTTCCACAGTCCTCAAAACTGCTTATCGCTTATTTAAACAAGAAGCAGAAATTCTAGAAAAACTCGGAAAACACGATCAAATTCCATTTTTACTAGCATATTTTGAAGACAGCAATCAGTTCTATCTCGTCGAAGAATTTGTACCAGGACAACCACTAAATAGGGAAATAGTAGCTGGTAAATCCTGGTCAGAAGAACAGGTAATCTCTCTATTAGAAGAAATTTTAGAAATTCTGAATTTTGTACATTCTCAAGGAGTGATTCACCGCGATGTCAATCCGTCAAATCTCATCCGTCGCAAACCTGACGGAAGATTAGTTCTAATTGACTTCGGATCGGTAAAAGAAGTTACAACTCATCTTGGTGAATATGATACAGAATTTCCGCGAACAATTGCGACAGGAACTCCGGCTTATATGCCGATCGAGCAATTTCAAGGAAACCCACAATTTAGCAGCGATATTTATGCAGTCGGAATGATGGCGATCCAAGCTATCACTGGATTACCGGGTACAGATTTGCCAAAACTTCAAGATCCAAGCCCTTCTCATACAGGAGAAATTGTCTGGCGCAACCGAGCTCAATGTTCGACCAATTTGGCTAATATTATTGACAAAATGGTCTGTCATCAATTTGGCAAGCGCTATCAATCTGCTGAGGAAGTTTTGGCAGCTTTGAGCAAGATTAGACATCGCCAAGATTCAGGAAATAGCGCTCAAAAAAATAGTATTTCGACTGATAAATTCAGGTCTTCTGGTGTCAACTTTGCAAATTCTGGAATGCGATTTTGGTTATTGGCTTTGGCTGGGCTAGGGGTAGTGCTAGGTTTAATCATCTTGTTCAGTTACTGGAACCGTCCGAGTCCTGTTAAAGCTAAGGAATATTATGAACAGGGAGTCGTAAAGTCTCGCAATCAAGATCATGCTGGGGCTGTTCAGGCTTTTAATAATTCAATTAAATTCAATCCTAACAATGCTGAGGCTTTTTATCAGCGGGGAAATGCTAATTACGATTTGAAAAAATATCAGGAATCGATTACAGATTATTCTCAGGCTATTGCTCTCAATCCTAATTACTATTTAGCTTACTTTAACCGAGGCTTAGCTCGCTATGATTTTAATGACAAGCGAGGTGCTCTTGAAGATTATACTCAGGTTTTGAGTCTCAAACCCAATGATGTTGACACCTATTATGAGCGAGGTATTGTCTATTTAGATTTGCAAGATTATAAGACAGCAATTCAGGATTTTAGTGAGGCAATTAAGTTGCAGCCCAAGGTTGCTAAAGGCTATCATTCACGGGGATTAGCTCGTGCTGCTGCTGGCGATTTACAAGGAGCGATTGGGGATTACACAGAGGCAATTCGGCTTGAACCTCAAGAGACTAAAGCTTTGTATAGTCGGGGAAGAGCACGCTTTCATTCGGGAGATTATAAGGGAGCTTTCGTGGATTATTCTCAGGTAATTGCGATCGATCCAAACAATGCAGATGCTTACGCTAATCGTTGTAGTACGCAGTTGAATTTGGGAGCACATCAAGCAGCCATTGATGATTGTACTGAGGCAATTTCACTCAGCGACAAGGATTCGGTTTCTTACAACAATCGCTGCATTGCTTATTTGAATTTGAAGGATTACCCAAAAGCAATTGATGATTGCACTCAAGCAGTGACAGTGAATCCCAATGATTATAATGCTTTTAGCAACCGGGGTTTAGCTCGGAATGGAGGCGGAGATGTACAGGGTGCGATCGCGGATTATACCTCAGCCATTGGGCTCAATCCCAACGATGCTGAAGCTTTCGCCAATCGAGCCAAGATTTACCAACAGTCAAATAATTACAGTAGTGCGATCGCAGATTATGTCCAAGCAATTAGAATCAATCCGAATTATGCTGCGGCTTACTACGGTAGAGGCGCAGTTCGCCGCTCTTTAGGAGACAAAGCAGGAGCAATTAGCGATTACGAAAAAGCTGGAAAACTTTTCCTAGATCAAGGACTTACTGGCGGTTACAAAGACGCACAATTTGAGATAGAAAAACTCAAGTAGTTGTTAGTTTCAGTGCCCTGAGCGTAGTCGAAGGGTTAATTACCGTACCCTGAGCGTAGTCGAAGGGTTAATTACCGTACCCTGAGCGGAGTCGAAGGGTTAATTGCCGTACCCTGAGCGTAGTCGAAGGGTTAATTACCGTACCCTGAGCGTAGTCGAAGGGTTAATTACCGTACCCTGAGCGTAGTCGAAGGGTTAATTGCCGTACCCTGAGCGTAGTCGAAGGGTTAATTGCCGTACCCTGAGCGTAGTCGAAGGGTTAATTGCCGTACCCTGAGCGGAGTCGAAGGGTTAATTGCCGTACCCTGAGCGGAGTCGAAGGGTTAATTGCCGTACCCTGAGCGAAGTCGAAGGGTTAATTGCCGTGCCCTGAGCGTAGTCGAAGGGTTAATTGCCGTGCCCTGAGCGTAGTCGAAGGGTGAGTTGCGATGTTCTGCCCTTCGACTTCGCTCAGGGAACTACTGCGGTGCCCTGAGCGAAGTCGAAGGGTTAATTGCCCTGCCCTGAGCTGCGGTGCCCTGAGCGAAGTCGAAGGGTTAATTGCCCTGCCCTGAGTGGAGTCGAAGGGTGAGTTGCGTTGCCCTGCCCTTCGACTACGCTCAGGGTACGACTCAATAGTCAACAATTCCCCATTCCCTTTACGAATTTTGAAGTCTCTTCACCAACTCATAAAAAGGTTGCCAATTATCCTCAATAGCTATCTGTTCCCAAACAGCCTCAATCGTCGGTCTCAACAACGATTGTTCAGGATTAGACTGGCGTAACCTATCAGCAATTTTATCCAGATCATCCGCCGACAAAGTTTGCAAAACGTGACAATAAAACTGCCGCCAAGGTGCTAATAACTCCGCAGGTTCCGCGTCGCTAAAAATTTGATTCACATCATCACGCCAAGTGCGATCGAACTGTTTTCGCAACTCAAAAAAGAAACCTTGATAATCGACTTGAGACTCCGCCAGCAATTTAATTGTCACCTTCAACAACTCATCACCCTCCGCCTCTGGCAAATCCTCAAATCCCAATCTATGCAACATCAACTCGCGATAAGCTGTATTATAATAATCACCAAACTTTGCCAAAGTAGCATCCAGATCAGCTTGAGGAATTACCGCTGCTAGCGGTTTCTGAAGCTTCTCTAAATTCCCCTTACAAACAAACGGTTGATTACCGTAACAATAAAGACCATAATGGTCAAAATAAGCTGCTGTAAACTTAGGATCGTAAGTTGGGATAAAAGCAAAAGGCCCGTAATCAAAACTTTCTCCAGTAATCGACATATTATCAGTATTCAGTACAGCATGACAAAATCCTGCCGCCATCCACTGAGCAACTAATTCCGCCACTTTTTTGACTAATTCACCATAAAATAGTGCATATTTTTCAGCTTGAGAAATATCAGTATTGCTTGCTTTCAAATGCAATTCAGGATAGTAATATTCAATCACAAAATCCAAAAGTTTTGCAATCAAATCCGGGCGACGTAAGTAATGTAATCTTTCAAAAGTACCAAATCGGATGTGAGAATGGCTAAAACGCACCATTACAGACGATCGCGTTGGAGAAGGTTCATCACCCCGCCACAAAGCATCCCCAGTTTCAACTAAGCTAAAACAGCGAGATGTGCGAACACCCAATCGGTGCAAAGCTTCAGCCGCCAAAACTTCGCGAACTCCACCTTTGAGAGTGAGTCTACCATCAGCAGACCGCGAATAGGGAGTGCGGCCGGAACCTTTCGTGCCAAAGTCATAAAGTCTGCCATCAGTACCACGAACTTGACCGTACAAAAAGCCTCTACCGTCCCCTAAATTGGGGTTATATTCGTTAAATTGATAGCCGTGGTAGCGGAGTGCGAGGAATGGACGCACGCAGTGAAATTCGCCGAATGCTTCGGTAAAATGTTCGTCGGTGACTTGTGCTGGATCTAAACCCAATGTTGGCAATAATTGGTCGTTACGGAAGCGGAGGATGTGCTGCGGAAAATCGGCCGCTGGGACTTCATCAAAATAGTCGCCACCGAGGGATTCGAGGGCGGGTTCGTAGTTGAGGGAAAGTAAGGGATTTGACATTGTTGTATTTTATGCTGAAATTCGCGATCGGTCAATTACAAGGGAGCAGGTTGCTGAGCGTAGTCAGGGAACGGGTTGCTGAGCGTAGTCGAAGTATCTTCAGTTACATAGTTTTTGCCCTTCGACTTCGCTCAGGGAACGGGTTGCTGAGCGTAGTCGAAG